>DATHEN010000825.1:0-5397 GCA_035318565.1 Polyangiaceae bacterium | reverse complement strand
GCGTGCCGTGGCCCTCGAAACGCTTGAGATTCTGCGAATCGACGTTGGAGACATACAGCTTATGGCTGACGGGATGAATGGCCATGTTGAAGAGCACGGTGCCCACGTTCGAGCGGCTGCCCAGCACTCCGAGCGTGCTGGCGTCGATGCTGAACACGTCCTGGTCCGGCAGCGAAAAGCGCACCCCGTTGCTCCAGTTCCGGCCTAGCTCGTCCTGCCAGGTTCCCGTCGTATTCGAGAACTTGACGATCAACCCCGTTTCCGGCGCCTGAATGTTCTGCACGTTACGATCCGGCCCCGGGTTGCCGCCCGGGAGGAAGCCACCGGCCAGCCCGTTCGGCGAAGTGGGACCATCGCCCGCGCACGACGCCGCATTCTGGAAGCCATCACAAACTATCTCATTCGAAACCGTGGCGGTCTGATTCCCCGACTTGAAGATCGCGGCGTACACGGTGTTGCCATCCACGGCCAAGGCGCGCGGCGAATCCCCGAACAACGTGATGACCTTCAACGGCACGCCGCCCAGCGACGTGTCGGCCGCGCTGGGATCGAACACCCACACGTCCGCACGACCAATGCCGGGAGTCGTGAGCTGCGGGTCACCGTCTGGGCGGCCACTCACGAGATCTTCGCCCAGGCCCGCCAGCGCGTTTAGTGAAGGGTCGACACGCTGTTCACCGCGGTGGGCCGTGGTGATGAAGGCGCGGCCGTTCGCTGCGAACACGACGTCGTTCGGTTCGTCGCCCACGAGAATGGTGCGCGCGACGCGCGGCGAGGTGCTGCCTTTGATCACACTCACGCTGTCTGAAACATGGTTCACCACCCAAACTTCGGGCTCGGTCGTCGAAGGCCGCACCGCAACCGCGACAGGTTCGACGCCGACGGGAACGGAGGCGAAGTGGGACAGACGACCGGTAGTGCTGTTGATGTCGAAGATCTCGAGCACGCCGTCCGGCGTATTGCACACGTAGAGGCGATTGCCGGAGATTGCGACGGGCCTTACCGGACCACTCTCGAAGGTCACGAACGAAGGGGGCACGGCTCGAGCTGGCATGCTCACCAGAAGCGCGGGTAGCGCGAGCAGTGCGGTCATGCTGAACCGCGCACGTGTAGATATCGACATGGTAAACCCTCTATTGTTGTGAATGCCTTCAAAGCCGCATTTGCTGCAGACTGACTTTGAAGACACGTTCGCCAAGCGGTCATCGACAGCGCACACACTTCGCGTGCACCGCCATGGACTCGCGGTTCAAGCGTTGAATTCCCTCAGCCACCCGCGCGCGCGATTCTACCGTTTGCGCCGGGCGCTAGTTTGCAAGCTCGCAAGTTATGTAGCGTTGCCCCGAAGCAGGCGCGGGCTCCCGCCTCACGCACCCACTTCTTCACAATACTCCAAAGCAGTAACGAAGCACACATGTATGAGGGGTTTGTTTTTGCTTCGAGCACATACAGCAACACGTGCCAGGCGTCTCACATCGGTACATGCGTTACGCGAATCACTTCGTACACGAGCGCTCGGCGCGCGCGCACGGTGCGCACCGTGCGCGCCCAATATCCAACGCTCGGAATCCTCGTCTTCGGCAAGGGCGCAGAGGCGCTCACCGTCTCGGATGCACCCGCGTTCGAACACGGAGCGCTCTCGCTCGGTTCGACTGCAAAGAAAGTGTTTAGTGTCACGAGCTGGTACGACGAGCCTGTTGCACTCGCCACGCTGGATACTCGGGCGCTGGGCTCGAGCAGCCCTTCTGACTCAGAGTGCGCTGCTGGGAAGCCCGTGCAGACGGCGCGCTCGGCTATGGTCATCCGAATCACATTGGCGACGACGGGGTTGAATCTCCATTCTCAACCTCCCGAAGTATGTGCCGGTAACGACCCTGCACCCGATCTCGCAAGGCTTCGACACGCAGCGCGCGGCGGGCACATCGAGTCGGGCGCCCTCGCCCACTAGCGCACTAGAGGCAGGGCACGGCTCGGGCGCCTGACATGCCGCCAGGGCCGCGTAATCCGGGGTTGCAACCGGCGGCGAGCGCCACGACACAAGAACTCATCACGAAAGCCCACGCGGCTTCGCCCGCATCCGCGCGCCCGCACCGGCTCAACGCTTGACGCCTCGCACGGGCGCGCAGCTCTGCTGCGCTCTGAGCGCCGCGATTTCCCGCTGCATGCCCTCGAGTTGCTTCTGCTGGGCCTGCAGCTGCTTGTTTTGCACCTGAAGCGCAGCCACGGCCATGCTCGTGTATCCGTACAGGTCGACCCGATCCCGGTCGGGCTCCACGGCGGGACTCATCGGCCGATCTTCGATGATGAAACCGAGGTGCGGCTTCTTCTCGGCGTCTGCCTTGTAGTGGTAGCGCGCGAGTTTCACGCGAGCGACCTCCGCCGCGAGTTTCTCGAGCCCCTCGTCGTCCACGTAGTGGATGTCGTCCTTGAACTGCCGACTCGAAATCGGACACATCACTGCTGGGTCGGTATCCGTGCAGCGCAGGAGCGCATTGCAGTCACTCTGCGGATCGCACGTTTGACCTTTGACGGTGCATGCGGCTCCCGCGCTTTGCCCGCGGGTACAGAGCGGCACACCAGGTTTCGGTTTGTACCCGCCACACACGGGATCGCCGCAGGTGACGTACCACTCGAGCTGCGCAGTAGAACCCGCAATCTGGCAGCGTCCGGAATTGCAGACGGCTTGCTTGCCGTCGCATGGATCGATCAAGCACTGCACACCTGGGCCCGGACACACCGGGTCGCGCTCCGTGCTCGAAAGAGCGCGGCAATCGCAACCGGTGCAGTAGTCGGAGAACGTGCGGCAGTCCGCGTCGCGCGCGCAAGATCCCGCCCCTGCCGCTCCGCCAACGCCGCCGCCCACCGGCGGATCCGAGCACATCGGGGTGAACAGAACGGCGAAAACCGCCAGCGAACCGAAGCGAAATTCTGGCCTCATGTCTTCCTCCTGTACTCGGTTAGTGAACCCGCGAGAGCTAGAAGGCAACCCGCGAGGACCGCGCCACAGCGCAGCCTATTTACATGCGCTCGCTTTGGACAATTGTCGTCCTGATTCAACGACTGCGTCCAAATCCCAATCTCGGGGGGCGGGCTCGAAAAAAGTATCCCGTGCTGTCGAATTCGCCCGGCCTCGAGCGTCGTCTCTGTGAACACGACGCCGAGAGCCGAGGCCTCGGTCCAGCCTCAGGGAGAAAATACCATGCAATCCGCAGTTTTGAGCACCAGCGCCGTCGAGACCTACACCCAGCTGCCGGCCCAGTCCGTGCCGCCTCGGGGGCTTTCGCGGGCCAGGCTCTGGACCGGGCGCGTCTTCACCGCATTCGCGGGGCTGTTCCTGCTCCTCGATGGATTCGTGAAGGTGATCGAAATCGCGCCGGTGGTTCAGGGCAGCGCCGAGCTAGGCTATCCGCTCAGCACGATGGCGCCGATCGGCATCGCACTGCTGGTCTCGACGGTGCTCTATCTCATCCCGCGCACCGCGTTCTTCGGCGCGCTGCTGCTCACCGGCTACATGGGCGGCGCCATCGCAACGCACGTGCGCGTGCTGCATCCGCTCTTCACGCACACGCTATTTCCGATCTACGTCGCGGTACTGATCTGGGCCGGCCTCGCGCTGCGCGATCAGCGCTTGGCAGCGATTGTGCGCCAGACGTTCACGCTGCGTGCGCCGTAACGGTACCAAGCGCTTTCCGAGAATTCATGCCACCCCCTTCATCTCGAGCCGAGGCGAAACTCCCAGACTGAATGCATAGCGTGCGGCCGCTCCCTGGAGACTCTTTCTTTCGGCCATGGTGAGCGGCCGAAGCAGCTGCGCTGCTATCACGACTTCGTCGCCGGCGATGGTACGGCGCCAACCCCCGACAATGCGCCCGTCAATCACCACGAAATGAGCCGACAACACGCTAGCTCTGAGCGTGATGCGCGGGTCGAGCATGGCGTTGCGATCTTTGAACGCGATCACGAGCTCGTCGTAGTTCGGTAGCAAATGGGCCACAGGCCGCGTGCGACGCGCTACCGGACGGAGCGAAGCAAACCAGTAGGTCTTCCCCCCGATCACGGCCTGTTCCAGCTGGCTGCCGTTGGCTTCGAGGCCGCGCCGGGCGTCGCCACGCTGAGCCCGGACCACCAAGCCAGGTCTCGCGCCTGCGCCGGCCCGTGCCCGATGACGTACCACCGCGCAATTCGTGCCAGCGCTTCGTCTCGCGCCAGCGTTTCTGCCGGCGCGACGCGCTCCTCGAGCAAGGCGTAGGTGTGCCGCTTGCCGCGCATCGCTCCACTGCAGATCAACGCATCCAGCTCGGCGCGCATGATGAAGTAAGCGAGGCGCTCGCCGCTCAGCGCTGTTTTGCCAACAGCAAGCACCTGCCCGAGCTCCTCGCGCGTCAAATGCGTGCCGCTCGACAGCGCCTTGACGATGCGCGCGTTCGAACGCTTCACGCTCGCCGCGTCCAATCCGTGTTTACGGTAGTAGTACGCGTTCAGGGCGTGCACCCTGGGCGCCGTGAGAGCGAGCAGCCAACGGATGTCGCGCGGAGCTACGAAGTGCCACGTGGGCCGCAGCACGTGCGTCCGCAAAAAGCGCCCCTCTTGAAACGCTTTTTGCACCGCCGCATCGTCGCCGCCCACGGTGCGCTGGGCCAGCGCCCACTTCGCCCCCAGGTAATCCTGTGACTGAACGGCGAGCAAGCCTTCGACCACCTGCTCCGGGCGTGCGTACGGGGCGCCAGACAGCCGTTGCTGCTCGAGTCGCTGCCGCGCGAGGTCCAGAGTCGAGCGAGCTTCGCTTCTCAGTGAACAGGCACGAAGCGCCATGCATCGCCTTCGACGCGAATGCGCCCGGCAGGGTGCGTGGGAAAGTGCGTACCGAGAAACAACACGCCGAGCTCGGCCGCGCGGTTCAACATGCGCCGGCGGGTTGCGCGGGCTTCGTCGGCGTTCTCGTCGCCGATTTCCGCCCAAGAAGGTTCCGAGCACTGCACCGGGTGATGCAAGAAGTCTCCGCTGATCAGCGCCCGCTCACCCTCCGACTCCACCCACAGCGACACGTGGCCCGGCGTATGCCCAGGAGTCGCCTCGAAGCGTAGCCCGCCTCCCAGGTCCGCATCTTCACTGACGATGTCTGCCAGACCGGCGTCCACTATCGGCGCGATCGAATCCGCATACACGCCATCGATACCGGGATTGCCGCCGGCCCTGCACCAGGCGAGCTCGCGCTCCGTGTACAGATGCCGCGCGCGCGCAAACGTCGGCACCCAGGTCGATCCCTCGAGCCGCGTGTCCCAGCCCACGTGATCCGCGTGCAAATGCGTGTGCACGACCGTGTCTACCGCCTCCGGCGTGAATCCCGCTTCGGAAAAGCGCTCCATGAACGGCCACTCTTGCTCGTTCCAGAACGCA
>DATHEN010000824.1:0-5291 GCA_035318565.1 Polyangiaceae bacterium | reverse complement strand
CAGCGAGATCTACGGGTTGCCCCTCGCCAATGCGAGCCTCTATGACGGCGCCAGCGCCGCGGCCGAAGGGGCGCTGATGGCGCGCCGGCTCACCAAGCGCGAGCGGATCGTGGCCAGCGGCTGCGTGCATCCGGACTACCGGGACGTCACGCGCACGTATCTCTCGGGGCGTGAAGAGCGCGCTTACGTCGAAGCGCCGCTCTCGCCCGCCGGAACGGCGGATCTATCCGCTCTGGCCGCGCTGATTGACGACAGCGTTGCCGCGGTGATCGTCGGCTATCCGAGCTTCTTCGGAGCGCTCAACGATTTGCGCCCAATTGCAAAGCTCGCTCACGATCGTGGGGCGCTCCTGGTCGCCGCGTGCAGCGAGCCGTACGCGCTCGCCGTCGCGGAGGCACCCGGCAAGCTGGGTGCGGACATCGTGGTGGGAGAGGGTCAGCCGATCGCGTGCCCACCTCAATTCGGGGGTCCCGGAGTGGGCCTGTTCGCGTGCCGTGACGACCGCAACTATCTGCAGCAGCTACCGGGCCGCATTTGCGGCGAAACGGTGGATGCCCACGGCGAGCGCGGCTACGTGCTGACGTTGAGCACGCGCGAGCAGCACATCCGCCGCGAGCGCGCCACGAGCAACATCTGCACGAACCAGGGTTTGCTCGCTTTGTCACTGGTGATTCGCATGAGCTTGCTCGGCAAGAGCGGCTTCGTGGAAGTGGCCAAGCAGTGCGCAGCCAAAGCGCGCTATTTGCGCAGCGCGATCCTGAAGCTACCGGGCTACGCTCCCGGCTTCGAGGCCGCGCCGTTCTTCAACGAGTTCACGGTCAAGGTGCCGGGCAGCGCGGCCGAGGTGTGCACGCGCCTGGAAGGGCAGGGCATCATCGCCGGCTTCGATCTGGGCCGCCTGGCTCCCGAATACGCCGACCGCCTTTTGATCTCCGTCACCGAGACGCACACCGTCCGCGACCTCGATCGCCTCATCCAAACACTCGGCGCCAAGTAGCCCCGCCCCACGTCCGCGCACGGATCACCGCACGTGCCAGCGGGAGACTACTGCAGTTGCTTTTCGTTGAGCGGTTTGCCGTCCGGCGTCATTCCGGCGCGCCGCCAGCGCTCCGCTTCGCTCAAGCCCTGGACGACGGGAGGCGGAGTTACGTCGCGGATCACCAGCAACGTTTGCGGTCCTTCGCTCACGACGTCGAATTGGTACAGCCGCTCCGGTGCGCCGCCCTTGATTTTTGCCCTGGGAAAGATCGTGCGCGTCGCGGCCAACTCGACATGTGCGACGATCACCCGGTCGCGCACGTACTGAGTGAGCGCTTGGGGCGTCACGTTACCGGAGGCGTGCACCGCGTCCCGGAACGTGGCGTTGATCGTCATGCGCCGCGGCATCGGGAAGCCGAAGGCGAGCGCGCTTCCCGCCGCGAGCTCGTCGGGTGAAAGGCGGTCGAGCGGACGTGCAGCAGCGGCGTCGGCGTTCGTCGAGCCGTTCGCGGCGGCGCTCCGCGCTGCGTCCGCGTCGCCCTTGCGACACGCGGGACACAGCGCCAGGAGCGTCGCGGCGGCGGCCACTCGCGTCGTGAAAAGCGTCATTGAGTGATCGCGGCCCATGAGTCGATGCGCGGAGTGTTGGCGGGGCTGGTGAGCGGCAGGGTCAAGACGTTGGTGCGCCCGCCCTGAACCGCGGTGCCGGAGTTACCCGTGTGCATCACGAGCTGAAACTGCCCGGGTTGCACGGTCGTCATGCTGGCGTGTGTGCCGCCGAAGTACGGATCGCTGGTGGCCGCGCCTTCTTCGATACACGTCGGCAACTGTGCCACACCCACGCCGAAGATCACGGCGCCGTCGTCGAAGAGTGCGCTGCTGGTGTCGATCATCTGCACCAGTGTGGGGTTCGCGCTCTGGTCTCGGGGTAGGCGCGGTTTGCCGCCGTCGTTACGGGTCGCGGAGTTGGGCGTGATGTAGTCCATGCCCCACACGCGGCTCAGGCCGGGGCGGCACACGTTCGTGCTGGTGGCGGGCTCGGGCTTGAACGTCGAGAAGAACAGCGACCCCGTGAACAGGCTCATGGGTCCGGCTACGCGCTCGCCGTCGCTGAAGGTCTGGTACCAGTTCAGCTTGGGCCCGAAGGCGGTACCCGCCGTGTTGAGCTTCTCGGTGAGGGAGACCACGCGGTTGGTCATGCCGGTAGGCGCAGTCAAAACCTCTTGATCGCCCGTTGCGAAGGCAACCGTCACACTGCCGGCGGTGTCGACCGAGACGATCGGTTCGGCTTGGATCGGTTGGCCGTCGGCCGCCGCCTTGTCCCAGAAGGCATCGAAGAACAGTTTCATCGTCCAGTTGGCGGGATTGGTCGAAGAAAGGTCGACTCGCCATACTGTTCCGTCGCGATCGCCCACGAACACGCGGTCGGCGATGGCACCGGTTTCCCCGGGGAATGCCGCGGGCTGGCCGGTGATCGGAGAATCGATCGGAGCCGTGTTCACGCGCGTACGCAGCGCCGCCGGCACTTCGGCAGGATCGCGCCGGAAGGTGCGGATAATTTCGCCCGAATCGAGGCGCACGATGGTCAGCGAGCGACCGCCAATCCCCTGCGCCGGGTAGCAAGGCACTGCCGTGCGCGGGCTGTACCCAGTGGCCATGTCGCTCGGGTTCGGCACGGAACGCGCGCAGGAGCCGCTCGAGACGCCGCCCTGGCCGCCCGGCAATATCGCGACCGCTACTTCTTTTTCCACGCTGCCATCCGCGAAGAACAGTGTGGTGATGAGCGGGGTCGCGCCTTGCGTGCCGAACAGCGGATTGCCGTTGTCGTCCTGAGTGAGCTGCCACAAAAACCGCGGACCGGCGGCGTTCGGATCGCTCAGGCTGGCGGTCGCGTCGGGCACCGGGTTCGTGATGTCGAGCGCAAAGTAGCCGCCACGCGTGCCGCCGAAGGACTGCACCAGGATTGTGCGCCACTCGGTGGTGCGCGCGTTGCTCGGCGTACGGTCGAAGATCCATTTGCCGCTGTTGGGGTAGGCCACCACGTCTTTGACGATCGGCAAGCCGTCGAGCAAGAGCTGATGCGTGCTCGGGTATTGCGAAGGAATGGCCGGCAATACCGCGGGCGGGATGAAGGCCCAGAGCTCGTTGTTGCTCTTGCTGTTCACCTTGAACGTGTCGGTCTTGTCGCCCGCTGCCACCTTGAAAGCGTGCAAGAAGCCGTCGTTCGTCGATGTGTAGAGGACCAGCGGACGCTGAGCCATCTTGTCGGCGAACAGCTGGTACGTCTCGTCGCGCAGGAATTCCGAGGGGCGACCCACGAGCCTCGGCGTGGAGTGGTACACGTCTCCGACCAGACTGCAGGTGGCTGAGCCCGCACTGCGGCAACGGTTGTAAATCGTGCCGTTGTCGAGACCGAGGGTCCATTTCAAGTAGCGGTCGCGGCACGCTCCCGCACTGGTGAGCCCTTCGCAGCTGTTGTTGTCGAGGCCCATGGCCTCCGGCGGGACCGCGGCCACGAGCGCGGTATCTCCTCCGCGCTGCGGAGCGCCGGTGTAGGTGCCCGCACCGTCCAGCGACGCGCCCAGGTTCGGACGGATCGAGCGCTGCGAGAATATCCCGCTGCGGTTTTCGCCGACGACCGTATAGAACGTGCGCGCCGCACCGACGCGGGAGTTGACGTTCTGAGCGAAGTCATCGCCCTTCGAGGCATCGACCGGCAGGGCCGTGGGCTGTAGTACGCCGTCCACCTTCTCGCAGACGAAGCGCTGGCGTTCGATCACGCCGGACCAGAGCTGAAATTGTTGCGGCTCGAACGACGTGAAGAAGCGATACGAATCGGCGATGCCGCCGCCCGATGCGGAGCCCGCCGCGAAAACCGGAACCGTGCGGCTGGTGGTGGTGGCCGCGATCGACGAGAGCACGCCGCTCATCGCGGAGCGCAGCTCGTCCACGTTGTCTGCGAACTGCGCGCGGTTCGTGCCGCCCTCGTAGGCGATGCGGTTCAAGGTGCAGCACGCCTGCAGTGAGCGTTCGTTGGGGCGCTGCGCGCAGACCCCTTGCGGAGACGTCAGATCCGTCTGGCTCAGTGTCTTGCAGTCGACCTGTTGCCCGCTCTGCAACGTGACCTGCGAAACCGCGAAGCCAATCACGAACACTTTGACCCGGTTCTTCGGATCGGACGCATGCGCCAGGTCGAACGAGATCTGTTCGGGTGTGTCGTAGGGGCAGCCCGGAGCCGCCGCTCCGACGCAGAACGGGCGCAGATCCAGGTTCGGCTCGCCGTCGCTCAGCAGCACCACGAAGTTTTTGCGGCAACCGCCGCGGAGGTACGGATCGCGATATGGCCCGAAGTCCTGGCTCGCGTTCAACGGGTCACGCGTCGTGTCGTTCCAAAGAAAGTTGCGCGCGTCGTCGAGCATGCCCGCGATGGGGGTCGCGCCGTAGGGGCGCAGCGCCAGGAGGATCTGCTGAATTTGCTGGTTCTTCTGGTTGAGGAAATTGCTGCCGCCGGTCGGATCGCCGAAGGCCACCATGCGACCTTCCCAGGGCGGCGCGGCGGCGTTGCGTGCACCGACTTCCTGATCGTAGGGCGTTTCACAACCCACAGGGCGTCCTTGCCGGGCAGTGCCGAGGAAGTAGCTCCAGGCGCCGTTGACGCCCGAGCCGTAAGTCGGCGATGTGCCGGTCACGCCCGTTCCCGAGTGGACGTGCGTGTCGAAGGTCATGAGCCCGAAGCGCACGCGGCTCAAGAATGTGTCCAGCAAACCATCGCTGGCTTGATTGAAGGTCGTGCAGGACTGCGTGCGGTTGTTGATATCGTGAAACGCGATGCCGTTCAGCGGAAAGTCATAGGCGTTCACCGGCAACGTGCCGGGGCCCGGCGTGCAGCTGCCGCTCACCGGCCGGTGGTAGGGATTGACGTACTGGAAGTCCGCCGGTGTGGTGCCGGCGAGCGAGTACTCGTCGCGGAAGGCCGTGCTGCCGCGGTTCACGGCCTGGCAGCTGTAGTCCTGGATGCTGCCGGTGAGCACTTCCACGAGCTCGACCCAGCGGCTCTTCTGCGTACTGCCGGTGGTGCACGCCGGAAAGCTCGCGCTCGAGGAGCGATACTCCATGGATCCCGACGAATCGACCGCGAGCATCACGTTTGGCAGCGGTGGGTTTACGTCCGCCTGAGCCGCGGCCTGCTGCGTCAGCGTCGACGCGCTAGCGAGCGCAGCCACGGAGGCGAGCAGATAGGAAGGCTTTTTCATGATCTTACTTTGCGACGTTCGGAACCGTGATGTGGGCGCGCAGCGTCTGTACGCTCGCAC
>DATHEN010000823.1:0-6129 GCA_035318565.1 Polyangiaceae bacterium | reverse complement strand
TGCTTTGAGCGAGGAGCTGCGTCTCCTTTGGCTTGTCGAGCAGGTCCGTCTCAAACGACTTGGGGTAGGGAAGGCCGCGGAGCTTGCGGGTGTGCCGCGCGCAGCGTTCATGCAGATCCTCGGCGCACGCGGCGTTCCAGTGATCGACTATTCTCCCGCAGATCTTGAACGCGAAGCTCGTCACTAAGTTGCGCGCATCGCGATAGTTCCGTTGGCCTCGCGCGAGCGCGACCCGCACCGGGCGATGCCTCGACACGCCCGCCAGGCCATGACAATCTTTTTGCATGGCCCCTAACTGGCGTGATCGGATCGAGCTGAACCCGGCGGTCCTCGTGGGCAAGCCTGTGGTGAAGGGTACCCGCGTCTCGGTCGAGTTCGTGCTCGAAATGCTGGCGGGGGGCATCGGTGTGGAGGCAATTTTGCAGGACTATCCGCGCTTGACGCACGAAGACATTCTCGCCTGCGTTGCATACGCAGTGGACCTCGTTAAATCGGAGCGCTCCTTCCCGCTGAGCGCCTGATGCGTCTGCTCGCGGACGAGAATTTCCCTGGTCGTGCCGTGACAGCGCTCCGAGGATTGGGGCACAACGTGAGCTGCCGATCGATAGTGATTTCACCGGATGGTTCGTAGTCGTCGAGGTGGATCGGCTGCGTGAGCGCCCGCTTTCGATATCTGGCTGAGAGCAGGCGTCAGCCCGGGGACCGTCCTTGAATTGCCTTCATGCACCGCCTCCCGACGAGCGTGCTCCCCATCGGACGAATCCCGCGACGCCCGTCGCGCCTCCAGCTCGCCTGCAATCTGCGAGACCACGTCCCACCGCCCCGCACGAGCAGCGAGCGTCAAAGCCTCCGCCAGCGCGGTCTCCACGACGCCGCGCAGGTCGAGCGCAGGTGAGGGGAGCTCCGCCCCTGGTTTCGTCCCATCCGTCTCCCGCCAGGCACGCCCGAGCACGATCGGACACGTTCTACACTGTCGTGCGCGACGTGCTCGACACAGATGGTGTCGTTTTGGTGCTCGACCGTGCTCTTCTTTCCGCTTTCGAATCCCGTTGGGGACGCAACGTTCTTCGGAAATCTCCAGGTCGAACACGCGCCTTGCAAGAGCGCGTCCAGGTTTCTCACGAGCAGCGTGCGCGTGAGAAACCCCGAGGCGCCTTGCGTTCTGAAGCTCAGCTCGCGGTGCGCTTGCTGATGTAGGTGATGGCGTCCTGCACGGTGCGGATGTTTTCCATGTCCTCGCCGGGGATCTCGATGTTGAAAGCTTCCTCGAACGCGAGCACGAGCTCCACGCGATGCATCGAATCGGCGCCCAGCTCGGCGAAAGTGGCGTTGGTTTGAATTTCGCTCTCTTGGACCTTCAGGTCCTCTCGCAGCTGGTTACTGATGATGCGTTTCACTTCGGCCGTGATGTTGCGACCTTCAGCCATGAGGCCTCTTATAGCAAAGGCCCGCGGCCGGATTTGCGCTTTTCGCTGGGCATTCGTGAGCTCATCCGTGTGCGCGCGCTACCATTTGCAATGGAACGTGTTCGATTGTGCCGTGTGGCACACGCGCGGAGGCAAATATACAGCTGCGTTCGCGGCCTGGGCGCCCGGCTACGCTAAGCTTCGGAGCGGCGCGGGCTGCCCGCTCATGCCTCGTGGAAATGAGCGGCGGCGCTCGCGCGAAACCTCTATTGGAGTGAGCCGATGAGCTGGATTGCAAGCGGAAGAGCACGTTGGTTTCTGGCTGTCGCCGTCTTTGGTGCGAGCCTCGTGACGGCGGGCGCGAGCGCGGAGTCGCTCGATCCGGGGACGCAAGACGCGCGTAAAATTGCCAAGGCTGCCGCTGATCGCGATGACGGGGACCGCCAGTCGGCTCGGCTCACCATGACGGTGATCGACGGTTCCGGGCGCAAGCGCGTGCGCGGTCTCATGTCCCGGCGCTTGAAGTTCGACAAAGGGACGAAGCTCCTGATGATGTTCGAGGAGCCCGCGGACATGCGCAACACGGGCTTCTTGTTGCTCGATTACCGGGACAGCAAGCGCGACGACGATCAGTGGCTGTATTTGCCGAGCCTGCGCAAGACCACGCGCATTTCGAGCTCCGATCGCAGCGGCAGCTTTCTGGGCAGTGACATCAGCTACTCGGACTTGCTGCGTCCGAACGTCGACCACTACGAGTACAAGCTCCTCGAAGCGAGCGCCCAAGTAGACGGCGAGGAGTGCTGGCGCCTCGAAGCGCGCCCGCGTAGCGCCAAGGTTCGCGACGAGACGGGCTACGTCAAAACCGAGATGTGGATCAGCAAGAAGAAGCTCGTGCCCGTGCAGAGCAAGATGTGGGTGCAAAACGGCAAGAAGCTGAAGTACGCCAAGTACGAAGAGATCAAGAACGTGGGCGGCGTCTGGACCGCGCACAAAGTCACGGTCCGTACGGTACGCGGCACGCAAGTGGAGTCCACTACGGTGCTGCGCTTGAGCTCGCTTCGCTACGATGACCCGAGTGTGTCCGACTCCGATTTCACCGAACGCCGCCTCGAAAAGGGGCTGTAGCGAGCTCGGCCGGCTGCGCCTCAGAAGGCGTGAAAATCCCAGCGCATGCTGGCAAACAGCCGATCGTGCTTGCCGAGTCCCGAGAGCAAGCCGAGCTCCTCGCCGGGGTGGTACGTGATCGCTCCGAGGCCGACCTTGAAGTCGTCGTTCAGGCGATAGGTGAGCTCTGCGCGCGCGAGAAAGCCGTACTCGAGCCCGTAGCCCACGCCGTAGAGCGCGAGGTCCGCGCGCAGGTCGTCGTCGAAGAAGAGGTGCATGGAGCGAAGCGCCAGAACCGGCGCGTTGCTGCCGAACAGGGTGTCTTTGGCGCCGTCGAGCGGTGTGCTTTGCGCACCTTCGAGAAACAGCAACGTGTGTGGCAAACCGCTGTAGGTAATGCCGACCATCGCTCCGGCGAACGTCGCCTTCTGCGTGAAGTCGGCGGGCTCGAGCAGAAATTCGAGCGCTCTGCCGTCGGGTGGCTGCTGGTTGTAGGTGCGCGCCGGGGTGACGCTGAATTCCCATTTGACGAGCCAATCCCCGAACGGAGCAGCTCCGGAGTAACCGAACAGCGTGTAGCGGGGGTGATCGAGCACCACGTCGATTTGGGAGGGTATCGGCGTCAGAGTGAGCTCCGGCTCGAGCCCGGCGAAGACGCCGAATTGATCCACGATCGACGCCACGTAGATGGATGCGTCGAACTCCGGTCCCTTGTAACTCCAGGTGAGGGCGTACTGCTGTTTCTCGAAGGTCAGCCCGGCTCCGCGATCCCGGAAGCGCACGTCGCTGAGCTGGGCGAGCGCTCCGGCGTCGAGTCCGGTTTCGTCCGCGATCAGGCTGCGCACGGGGCTGAACTCGCCGAGCGGCGCCGGACGATAACCGAAGAACGCCTCGTGGATGATCACGGCCTCGATGCGGTGGTAGCCGAAGAAGAAGCCGAAGCGCGTCGCCAGCACGGGCAGGCGCAAGTCTTCCAGATCGCTGAGGCCCGGCTCTCTCAGATCACGGGGCGCGACGACGTCGAGAATACTGACCACGTCGCCCTGACCCCAGGGCATGACCATTCGACCGAACGTGAACTCGAGCGGCTCCAGCGTGCCGCTGATGTAGGTCTCGCGCACGTCGACCAGCCGCTCGTATGCGTCGAGCGTGGCGTCATCGTAAGAGTCGCGGTCCAGCTGATAGGCGAGGTCGTATTCGCCGTGAGCGGAGGCAACGACGCGCCAATGCTCGGTACTGAGGCGTAGCTGCAAATCGAGGCTCTGCCGCCCCTTGGCGAACGGATTGTCTTCGAGCCGTTCGAGCCAGAGACCCCACTGCGAACGCGCGAAACCGGTGAGGCTGAGCAGATTCGGCGCGTCTTCTGCGACGTGGGGTTCGGACGCGGCCTTGGGCGCGTCGGCGAAGCCTGCCGCGTCGCTGCCGTCGTCACCCCAGCCGACGGCGTCGGGCTGTTCGGTCTGTGCGTCGAGCGGCGCAGAGAACGAGCACCAACACGCCAGCGCGAGCCACGCACTCGAGCGCTTGGTGTTCATCGGCCCAGGCCTCGCACCGCAGACGAAGGTCCTCCGTTCAGGAGCCTTCGGGAGCGGCTCGGGGCGCCGCGTGGGCTTCGGCGGCCGGCGCCGCAGCGTTCGCGGTAATCTTCGTGTTCTTGTAAGCGGCGCGCAGCACCGCCGGGCCTAGCACCAGGTCTGCGAACAGCGCGAGCAGTACGCCGAAGCTGCACAGCGCACCGAACAGCCGTGCGTTCGAGAGCGAGGCGGAAAGAAATACGCCGAATCCGCACGCGACGATCACGCTCGTGAACACGGTGCCACGGCCGGTGTGCTCCAGCGAAGTCGCGATGGCTTGTTCGACGTCACCGCTGTGACGGTACTCGATGCGGAAGCGGTGCCACCACCGAATCGTATCGTCCACGGCAATGCCGATGGAGATCGAGGCCACGAGCAAGGTGATGGCGTCGACCGGGATGCCGGTCAGGCCCATGAAGCCGAGCAGCAGCAAGATCGGCAGCACGTTGGGGATCATGCCCAAGAGGCCCAGCTTGAGCTCGCGGAGCACGATCACCATCAGCACGGCGATGGCGGCCATGCCGCTGCCGAAGCTGGTGATTTGATCCCGGAGCAAGAAGTGAACGACCGAGCACATGTTGAAAACGGTGCCGGTCGGCTTCACCACCGCAGCGCTGCCGATGTAACGATCGATGCCGGTTTGAATGTGCGCGGTGAGCGGCTCGTACGCCAGGGCGTCCAGCCAGCGTACTTGGACGAGCATCATGCCGCGCTGCGCGTCGACCGTGACGAAGCGCCGGAGTTGTTCGGGGGCGGCGTTTTCGTAGAAACCGAAGAGGTCGGCCACGGCTTGCGGCTCGCTCGGTACTTTGTCGAACGCCGCGTCTCCGCCGTGCATGGCCCGCGAACCGCGGCGGAGCAGCTCCACCACGCTGGTGGTGTTGTCGACGATCGGGCGGCGTTCGGGGCCGTGACGGTAGGCGCGGATGTGCTCTTCCAGCCGGCTCATGCGCAGAAGAAGGTCCGGATCTTTCAAGCCGCCGGCTTTGCCGCTGTCCACGAGCAGCACCACGTTGGAAGCGCCGCCGACGTTGTCATTCAAAGCGTGGAAGGCTCGCGCCACCTCCGTGCTGGCCGGCACCCAGTCCGCGGGGTTGTGATAGAACTTGAGCGAGCCCATGCTCACCACGGCCAGCACCAAGAGGCCCGCGTGGAAGGCGAGGACGAAGTTGCGACGCCGGAACGAGAGCGCGCCGCGCGCGGTGCGTTCGGGCCGTGACAAGCGCAAGCAATACAGCACCAGACGGTCGGTGAAGCGGGCCAGCGCGCTTTCCGTGGTAGCGTTCACGTCCCAGCGCTTGGAGAAGCTCGCCGGGCTGAAGCTGAGCACGATCGGCAGTAGGACCAGCGCTCCGAAGCCGGCCATGACCACGCCGAAGCAGCCGTACATGCCCATCTGCTGCAGGCCTTGAAGCTGCGCGGCGCGGAAGCTCAGCAGGCCGAACGCCGTCGTCAGCGTCGTGAAGATGCACGGCACGGCCGACGTGGCCAGTGTGTACACGACGGCGTCGTGGTTGTTCAGGCCTCGACCGCGTGCATCGTGGAAGACGGACTGCATGTGTACCGACTCGCCGATGCCCACGCACACCAGGAGCACCGGCATGATGTTGGTGACCATGGTCATGGGCACGTCGGTCGCCGCCATCAAGCCTGCGGTCGAGATCACCGCGATCGCGACCACGGTGATGGGACCGATCACGCCCATGGGGTGACGGAAAATGAAGATCAGCACGACGAGCACGGCCAAGAAGGCGAGCCCACACGTGCGCGCCATGTCACGGATCACCAGATCGTTCAGGCCGGTGGTCAGCGCGGGCATGCCGGCGACCAAGACTTTGAACTCGGGGCTGTCGTGGCGCGCGGCAATACGGCGCACTTCATCCGCGACGCGCGCGTTGTTGCGCTCGCTCATCTGAGCGGTCTGCACCACCACCACCGAGTGACGCGCTGCCGCCCCGATGATCTGTCCGCGCAAAAAGCGGTCTTCCATCACGCGCTGCTTGAGTCGAGGCAGATCCTCGGCGCGCGGTGCGTCTTCCAGCAGG
>DATHEN010000822.1:0-4596 GCA_035318565.1 Polyangiaceae bacterium | reverse complement strand
GGTCCGGAAGTCGGCGGCCCGTTTGGCTCCTACTTCCAGAGCGAGCGCAAACCGCTGTATCGAGAAGCCACTGAACGCCTGATTTCCGCGGGCAAGGCCTACCGCTGCTACTGTACGAAGGAAGAGCTCGACCGCGCGCGTGAAGAGCTCAAGGCCGGAAATCCGAAAGCGGCGTTCGTGTATCCCGGCACCTGCCGCGACCGCAAAGACCAGCCGGACCTGCCCTCGGTAGTCCGCTTCAAGGCGCCGCACGAAGGCTCCACGGATTTCGTGGACAAGGTCTTCGGCGAAGTCCGCACTCCCAACACGGCGCAGCAGGATTTCGTGCTCGTCCGCACGGACGGCTATCCTCTCTACAACCTCGCGGCCACCATCGACGACCACGAAATGGACATTACCCTGGTGGCGCGCGGTCGCGATCACATCGGCAATACCCCGCAGCAGCTGCTGCTCTATCGAGCCTTCGGCTGGCAACCGCCCGAGTTCGCCCACTTGCCGATGATGCTCTCACCCAAGGGCGAAAAGCTCAGCAAGCGTCACGCGTCGGTCGCCGTTCAGGACTACCGTGAGCGCGGCTACACTGCGATGGGCGTGCTCAACTACCTCGTGCGCTTCGGCTGGTCGTCGGGCGATCAGGAGATTTTTAGCCGCGACGAACTGATCCGCCTGTTTGACTGGGATCACGTCAACAAGAGCGACGGCAAATTCGACGAGAAGAAGTTCGCGGATGTGGCCTTCGAGCATTTGAAGCGGCCCGAGCTCACGAACCTCGCGGAGTACGCGCTCTGGGCGCGTCCCTTCCTCGCCAAGCGCGGCATCCCGGACGCGCCCGAGGAACTGCTGCTCGCGGCGATTCCCCTCATTCGCGAG
Organism: Polyangiaceae bacterium; assembly: GCA_035318565.1. Lineage (GTDB taxonomy): Bacteria > Myxococcota_A > Polyangia > Polyangiales > Polyangiaceae > DATDJP01. Next base: position 3,726 of record DATHEN010000822.1, on the reverse strand, counting down.
CGGGCCCGCACCCTGGTCGATGCCGCACGCGAGCTCGACTTTTATTTCCGTGAGCCGCCGGAGCTCGATGAAAAAGCGCGCCAGAAGTTCCTGACCGCTGAAGCTGGCGCCCATCTGCGCGCGCTCTCGCAGCTTTTTTCCGCCTGTCCCGAGTGGAAGGCCGAGGCGCTCGAAGCCGCCCTACGGGGCTGGCTCGAAGAAACGGGCCGCCAGCTCAAGGAGGTCGCTCAGGCCGCCCGCGTGGCGCTCACGGGTCGCTCCGCCAGTCCGCCCCTGTTCGACGTGATGGTGGTCCTCGGCCGCGAACGAAGTCTCGCCCGGCTTGCGCGCGCAGCCGAGCTCGCGGGTTCCTAGAGTCTCGAGCAAGGCTGCTTCGCCCGCCACTCCATGATCCTCCCTCCCACCCAGCCGCCGGCGGGCCCCGCGCCCGAAGACCTCGTTCTGCCCCTCACCCGTTTGACGCCGCCGTCCTGGCTGGATGCGGTGCTCGGCTACGCGCCTTTCAAGGCGCTGCTGCCGGTTCCGATCTTGCTGCTGCTGGCGCCGCTGATCTGGTGGTTTTTCAAGGATACCTGGCAACGCCTCGACCTCGAGGCGCAGGTGTTCCGGGCTGGCACCCCGCCAGGCCGTGACACGTACTTGAAGCCGGCCGTGTGCCTGTGCCTGGTGGCCGTGGTGCTCACCTTGCAGGAGTACTACGGCGGACGGGTCATCTACGAGCAGGTGATCCGGCCGGTCTTGCTCGAGCTCGAGAGCGAGCGGCAGCCGCGCTGGCTGAACATGGCCAAGTACGATGAGTTCTACGGCTACTGCTGGTGGGTCTTCGCTCGCGTCGCCGGCTACGTGCTGATCCCGCTGCCCCTCTGGAAGCTGCTCTTCCCCAAAGACAGCCTGCTCGACATGGGGCTCAGGATGCGCGGCTTTTTCAGCCACATCTGGATCTACGGGCTCTGCCTCGCGATCGTCGCGCCGGCCATGTTGCTCGTGGCACGCCAGCCCGACTTCGGCACCTACTACCCCTTTTACAAACTGAGCTCGCGCAGCTGGTACGACTTTCTGATCTGGGAGCTCATCTACTTCGCCCAGTTCTTCGCGCTCGAGCTGTTCTTTCGAGGGTTCATGCTCGGCGCTCTGCGGCGCACGCTCGGCTCCGCAGCCATCTTCGTCATGGCGGTGCCCTACTGCATGATTCACTACGGCAAGCCCTACCTCGAGGCGCACGGGGCCATCGTGGCAGGCATCGTGCTCGGGTCGCTGGCCATGCGCACCCGTAGCATTTACGCAGGCTTCCTCGTGCACATCAGCGTGGCGTTCGCCATGGACATCCTGGCGCTCTGGCGGCGCGGAGCCCTGCCCGGTTCTTTCTGGGCAGCGGGCTGAAGGAAGACTAATGCGTGCTCACGCATAACGAGCTAAAAGCAGAGCGTCCGGTTCCCCACGGCTCGGAGGAGGATCTCGCGACTTGAACGACGTGAATGGAAATGGCAACGGGCAGCCCTGGACGCCCGAGCGGAGCGCCGTGCGCTACCAGATTCAGGGCTGGGGCGCGCCCTACTTCGGGGTGAATCCGCGCGGGCACGTGGAAGTCACACCCGATCCGGAGCGCGCGCGCAGCATCAACCTCTACGAGCTCGCACAAGATCTCAAAGCGCGCGGCCTCGATCTCCCGCTCTTGATCCGCTTTTCGGACATCGTGGCCGATCGCATCAAGCGCATCAATCTCTCGTTCATCAAAGCCATCGCGGACTACGAGTACCCCGGTACTTATCGGGGCGTATTCCCGGTCAAGGTCAACCAGCAGCGGCATCTCATCGAAGAGATCGTCGAATTCGGGCGACCCTGGCAGTTCGGGCTCGAAGCCGGCTCGAAGCCAGAGCTTCTGATCGCGCTGGCCGCCATGCAGGACGCCGGCGGCCTGGTCATCTGCAACGGCTACAAGGATCAGAAGTACATCGAGACCGCGCTGGTCGCGCAGAAGTTCGACAAGACGGTGATCGTCGTGCTCGAGCGCGTCGAGGAGGTCGACGTCGTGCTGCGCGCCTCCGAGAAGCTCGGCATTCGCCCGTTGCTCGGCGTGCGCGCCAAGCTCACCACCAAGGGCGTGGGACGCTGGGCGGAGTCGGCGGGCGATCGCGCCAAGTTCGGCCTGAGCACCGCAGAAATGGTGGAGCTCGTCGATCGGCTAGCCGAGCGCAACATGCTCGATTCATTGCTCCTTCTGCACTTCCACATCGGCAGCCAGATCTCGAGCATCATCCCCATCAAAAACGCCATGCAGGAGGCCTCGAACATCTACGTCGAGCTCGCCAAGATGGGCGCCAAGATGGGCTACCTCGACATCGGCGGTGGCCTCGCCATCGACTACGACGGCTCGAAGACGGATTTTCACGCTTCCAAGAACTACACGGTTCAGGAGTACGCCTACGACGTCGTCTCGCACATTCAGGCGGCCTGCGTGAAAGCAGACGTGCCGTGCCCGACGATCGTCAGCGAAAGCGGACGTGCCATCGCCGCGCACCACTCGGTGTTGGTGTTCGAAGTGGTGGGCGTGAACGACGTGCGCTTCGGCGCGCCCACGGAGCCCAAGCCCGACGCGCATCGTCTGCTGCGCGAGCTCTACGACACGTACAAGGGCATTCAGCCGAAGAACGTGCAGGAGTCGTATCACGACTCGCTCCAGGCCAAGGAAGAGGCACAGAGCCTGTTCAAATACGGCTATCTCGGCCTACGCGAGCGCGCCCAGGCCGAGCGCTTGTTCTGGCATTGTTGCGAAAAGATCCAGCACACGCTCAAGCGCTTGAAGTTCGTACCCGAAGAGCTGCATCACCTCGATCGCACGCTCAGCGCCATCTACTACTGCAACTTCAGCATCTTCCAGTCCGCGCCGGACATCTGGGCCATCGATCAGCTGTTTCCGATCATGCCGATTCACCGGCTCGAGGAAGAGCCGACGGTGAGCGCAACGCTCGCGGATCTGACCTGCGACAGCGACGGCATGATCGATCATTTCATCGACGTCGAGGACGACAAGCGCACGCTCGACGTGCACCCGTATCGGACCAGCGAGCCCTACTACATGGGCATGTTCTTGAACGGCGCCTACCAGGAGATCCTCGGGGATTTGCACAACTTGTTCGGCGATACCAACGCCGTCCACGTCGCGCTCAACGACGAGGGCTACGAGGTGCAGCACGTGATCAAGGGCGACAGCATCGCGGAGGTGCTGCGCTACGTCGAGTACGTGCCCGAGCTCATGGTGGAGGCCGTACGCCGTCAGGCCGAGCGCGCCGTGAGCCAGGGCAAGCTCACCAACGAGCAAATGCGCACGCTCATGCATCATTATGAAGAGTCGTTGCGCAGCTACACCTATTTGACGGAAGATTGAGCCGCGCGCATTCATGCCCCTCCACGCCGTCGAAAGCTCGTCGCTCGGAGACCTGGTCTTCAAGCAGCTGTCGGCGGAGATCATCTCCGGACGCTACGCGCCGGGTAGCTGGCTGCCGGCCGAACGCGCGCTGACCGAAGTATTTCGGGTCAACCGCCACGTGGTGCGCGAGGCACTGAAGCGTCTCGAGCAAATCGGTCTCGTCAACGTCTCGCCCGGCGGCGGCACGCAGGTGATCGACTTCAAGCAGCACGCGGGCCTCGATTTCCTGGTGCCGCTAGCCGAGTACACGCGGAGCGGCGGGAACGTGAACGACACGTGGTTCTCCGTGCTCGAAATGC
>DATHEN010000821.1:0-2388 GCA_035318565.1 Polyangiaceae bacterium | reverse complement strand
ACGACGAGGCCACGCAGCGCGCCCGCCGTCACTTCCAGAACGGCATCAAGCTGTTTCGGGAGAACGACTACAGCGGCGCTCTCGCCGAGTTCGAGGCCGCTTACCGCGCGAAGCCCGGCGCCCCCTCGCTGCAGAACATCGCCTTGTGCCTCAAAGAGCTGCACCGCTACCCGGCCGCGGCCGCTGCGCTCGACACGCTGCTCAAGCGCCACGCCGGCGAGCTGACGGACAATGAACGTCGAGCGGTGAACGACGCGCTCGCAGAGCTCGACAGCTTGACGGCGACATTGCTCGTCTCCGTCAATCCCACGGGCGCAGTAGCGAGCCTGGACGGCCGGGCGCTGACAGCGACGGAACAGAAGCTCGGTGTGCGGGTGAGCGTCGGCGAGCACACGCTGAGCGCCGAGGCTCCCGGCTACCAGCGCGCTTCACAGATGGTGCGGGTCGCCAGCGGTGAGAAGCGCCCAGTCGACCTGCGCCTGCGCGCCGTGGCGGGCTTCATTTCCTTGGAAACCGCCGATCCGGACGCGGCCATCGCCCTCGACGGCAAACCCCTGGCGTTCGAGCGCTGGCGCGGCCCGGTACAGAACGGCGAACACTACGTGCAAGTCTACAAGGCCGACCACGTCCCCTTCGAGCAGAGGCTGCGGGTCGTCAACGGCAGGACGGAGCACATCCGTGTTCCGCCGCTGGAGCGCGCCGACGAACCGGAGCCAAGCCCGGCCGAAGCGCCTTCGGCCAACCCGCAGCGCGGTTGGTATGCGCTCGGCACCTTGGCCGGCATGGGCATGCTGGATGCGCCGCAGTCCTTCGACGAGCAAAGCGCCGAGCAGGTCAGTGGCACCATGGTGGGCGCACGCGGCGGCTATCGCTTGTACAACCCGATCGCCATCGAGCTTCTGATCGAGGCCGGCAAGAACAGCGTGAAGAACGCGTGCTCCGTGGACGCCGGCACCCCTTCGGAAGCGACGAGCGAGCCGCGCGCTTCCGAAGACTGCAATCAGTCCGGTGAAAAGAAGATCGACTACGACCTGATCTCCGCGCGCATCGGTCCAAACTTGCGGATCATGAGCACCGGCCCCTCGCTGCGCTTCATCTCGACTTTGGGCGCCGGCGCCGTGTTCCACAAGCTCGACGTGACGCGCACGGTGGATCAGACCCGCGAAATCAAGAACCTGAAAGGCGGCTCCGGAGGCGACCCGTACTTCCTGGTCGAGCTCGGCGGGCAGATGAATTTCGGACATTTGCTGCTGGAAGCCGCAGCGTCATTTTACATCGAGGGCATGGCAAACCTCGGAGATAGCCAAGTAAAATACGATCCCGCCGTGCTCAAAATGATTGGTCTCGGAGTGCGAGGCGGGTACAGCCAGTGGCGTTCACCGAAACGCTAACGCCGGGGCTCAGCTCCTAGAGGAGGCCGGACATGTCCAGCACAGGCGATGCGATTGGCACCTTCACGACCGAATCGCGCAGCTTCGAGCCGAGCGACGAGTTTCGCCGCCGAGCGCGCATTCAATCACCGGAAGAGTACGAAAAGCTCTACCGCGAAAGTATCGATTCGCCGGACAGCTTCTGGCAGCGAGAAACTCGCGATCTGGTGTTCCGTACGCCGTGGAAGAAGCTCCTCGACTGGAAGCTGCCGCACGCGCGCTGGTTCGACGGCGCCGAGCTCAACATCACGGAAAGCTGCCTCGATCGACACCTGACCACGGCCACCAAGAACAAGCCCGCGTTGATCTGGGAGAGTGAGCCGGGCGAAGTCCGCAGCCTGACCTACGCGGAGCTCCACGAGCAGGTCGTGCGCTTCACGGCGGTGCTGCGCAGCCTGGGCGTGAAAAAGGGCGACCGTGTCGCGATCTACATGGGCATGGTGCCGGAAGTGGCCATTGCCATGCTGGCGTGCGCCCGCATCGGAGCACCGCATACGGTCGTTTTCGGGGGGTTCGCCCCGGACTCGCTGCGCGATCGCATCAACGACTGCCAGGCCAAAATCGTCGTGACGCAAGACGGCGCCTGGCGGCGCGGCAATGTCGTCCCGTTGAAGGCCATGGTGGACCAAGCGGTCGAAAACACCCCCAGCGTGGAGAAGGTCGTCGTGTACCGGCGCATGAGCGAAGGCACGGCGCCGATCACCATGCAGGCGGGTCGCGATCTCGACTGGGACGAGCTCATGCGTGGCGCGGATCCCGAGCTCGGCGCGGAGCCGGAGATCGTGGACGCGGAACACCCGCTGTTCATTCTTTATACGTCCGGCTCGACCGGCAAACCCAAGGGTGTCCTGCACACGACCGCCGGCTATTTGGCGGGGGTGCACGTCTCCACCAAGTACGTGTTCGATCTGCAAGACGACGACGTGTACTGGTGCACGGCCGACGTGGGCTGGGTCAC
>DATHEN010000820.1:0-3654 GCA_035318565.1 Polyangiaceae bacterium | reverse complement strand
TCATTTCGCGAGATCATCAATACGGCGATGCCGAGCAGCCGCATCGTCAAGAGTGGTGGTCTGAACGTTGCTCCCCACTCCCTGGTGCTGCTCTCCTATGAGGGAAGTTGATGCGCTCCTGGAAACCTCCGCCGCGCTTGCCCGAACCGCCCTTGCCGGTCGAGCCTCACCAGATCGACGAGCTACGCCGCTGTCAATGTATCCACCCGCACGCGCTGCTCGGTGCTCATCCGGCTCCTGGAGGCATGATCGTACGGGCGTTTCACCCCGACGCGGAGCACGCGGACCTACTGGTGGGCGGCGCGAGCAAGCCCATGCAGCCGCTCGGCGGAGGGCTGTTCGGCGTATTTCTAGCCGATCAGCGCTTGCCGCTCGATTACACGCTACGGTTTCACTTCGCGGGCGGCGCCACCTGGGAACGCGACGACCCATACCGGTTTCTGCCCACCATCGGTGAGCTCGATCTGCACCTGTTCAACGAGGGCACTCACCGGCGCTTGTGGGAAGTGCTGGGCTCCCATTTTCGAACCATCAATGGCGTCGCCGGTACGTCCTTCGGGGTGTGGGCGCCGAACGCCACCGGGGTCAGCGTGGTCGGCGACTTCAACGGTTGGGACGGCCGCCTCTACCCCATGCGCACGCTCGGCTCCTCTGGAGTGTACGAGTTGTTCGTGCCCGGCGTACTGCCAGGAGCGCTCTACAAGTACGAGATCCGAACGCACGAGAACGCCCTGCGTCTGAAGACCGATCCGTTCGCGACCTACATGGAAATGCCGCCCGAAAGCGCCTCTCGCGTCTGGCACGGCGAGTACGTCTGGGCAGACGACGCCTGGATGCGCGCGCGCGTCGAGCGCGATCCGCGGCGCGAACCGATGAGTATCTACGAAGTGCATCTGGGGTCATGGGCGCGCGTGCCGGAAGAGGGCAATCGCTCCCTGACCTATCGCGAGATCGCGCCCAAGCTCGTGGAGCACGTGCGCCGCCTCGGCTTCACGCACGTCGAACTCTTGCCGGTGGCAGAGCACGCATTTTACGGCTCCTGGGGCTACCAGGTCACGGGCTACTACGCGCCGACCGCGCGCTACGGTACTCCAGACGATTTGCGCTTCTTCGTCGATCACTGCCACCAGAATGGCATCGGCGTGATCATGGACTGGGTACCGGCCCACTTCCCGAAGGACGATTTCTCTCTGCGCCGCTTCGACGGCAGCGCCTTGTACGAGCACGAGGACGTGCGCCGCGGCGAGCATCCGGACTGGGGTACGCTGATCTTCAACTTCGGTCGCACGGAGGTCAGAAATTTTCTGACAGCGAACGCCCTCTACTGGCTCTCCGAGTTTCACATCGACGGCTTGCGCGTGGATGCCGTCGCTTCGATGCTCTACCTCGATTACAGCCGCAAGGAGGGCGAATGGACGCCGAATCCCTACGGCGGCCGCGAAAACATCGACGCGATCGAGTTCTTGCGCGGATTCAACAGCGCCATCACCAGCGAGGTTCCGGGTGCGTTCACGGTCGCCGAGGAATCCACGGCTTGGGGCGGCGTCACGCGCCCGCCGGCGGAGGGCGGTCTCGGCTTCACGTTCAAGTGGAACATGGGCTGGATGCACGACACGCTGCTCTATTTCGCGAGAGAGCCCGTGCACCGGAAGCATCATCACGATCAGCTCACGTTCGCGATGATCTACGAGTTCAGCGAGCGCTTCATCAACTCGATTTCACACGACGAAGTGGTCCACGGCAAAGGCTCGATGATCGAGAAGATGCCGGGCGATATGTGGCAAAAGCTCGCCAATCTGCGGCTCTTGCTCGCATATCAATTCACGCGTCCAGGCAAGCAGCTCGTGTTCATGGGTACCGAGCTCGCGCAGCACGCCGAATGGAATCACGATCGCAGTCTGGATTGGCACTTACAGGAGGATCCGCGCCGCCAGGCGCTGTTCCGCTTCATGGTGGAGCTCGGGAGTTTCTATCGGAGCACGCCCGCGCTCTGGCGCGGGGATCCGGACATCGGCAGCTTCGAGTGGCTCGACTGCTCCGATCGCGACAACAGCGTGATGGGCTTCGTGCGCCGCTGGGAAAACGAGGAGGTCCTGGTGATCTTCAACTTCACGCCGGTGCCGCGAGAGGACTACCGCATCGGCGTACCCACCGCAGGCGTGTATTGCGAGCGACTCTCGAGCGACAACAAGCGCTTCGGGGGCAGCGATTTCGGCACACACGCCGAAGTGGCCACTGACCCGATCGCCATGCACGGTCGCGAGCAGTCGGTGAACTTGCGATTGCCGCCGCTCGGCGCGCTGATCCTGGTCCCCGCGCGCAGCTGATTCCGCTGCCACACGCTGTAGCGATGCACGGCGATCTCCTCTAAGCTGTCGGCCTGCCCATGTTCGATTCACCGGAGCGTTTGTCGCAGTTGCACGAGCTATTGGAAGAGCTGCCGGCGTTCCATGTGGCGCTCTCGGACGTGCCAGAAGCTTCATCCGAAGCGGAGGTCCCGGCGAACTGGTTGGATGGCATGGCCGAAGCAGCCTATTTGATCGCAGCCGCAGACGGCGGGCTCGGCGAACAGGACGTCGAGGGGTTTCGGCGCGGCCTGGCAGCCGTGTCCGAAGGCAGGCTCGCGCCGGCCCGCACGCTGCTGGCGATCGAACGCGTACAGCGCAAAGTGCACGATCACGTCGCCTCGCAGCTCTTTCACGAGATCGCAGAGCTAGTTCCCGAAACGCCGCTGCGCGAGGCGGTGTTCCTCGTGGCCAGCGCCACGATCCTGGATCGAGCCAGCCCGAGCCAACGTCAGACCCTGGCTCAGCACGCGCTCGGCCACGCCTTCGGTTTTTCCGAAGGCAAAATCCAGCAGCTCGTCGCCAGGCTGCGCCACTCGGTGTGACGAGCTCTCGGGCCAGCTAGCGGGCAGTCCAATTTGACCGGCGCAGCCCGATCACGGGGACACTACCGAGCGAACAACCTTGTTCGATTCAGGGAAAGAATCGACCGAAAAGGTCCGTTCTACATTCTGGAAACATGAACACGCGCCCAGCATTATCTTTGTTAATGGGTTCTGTAAACGATGCTGTGCTTGCAAATTGCCTGTTAATCGTTGACCTAAAAAGATTCTATGCCAAGACTACGCGGCGCGTCGCAGTAAAGTTGTAAATCTCGCTGACGACTTGGCCCAAGGAGTGACCATGATTGCCGCAACCGCGATTCCCTCTCCTCCGCGCAAGGACACAGCCAGCAGCAACCGCCGTATCGAGCACGTGGTGGTGCTCGGAGCCAACGGCACGATGGGCTACGGAAGCGGAGCCTTATTCACGACTGCCGTCCCGCGGGTAACCTTCCTCGCTCGGACGAAAGAGAAAGCCGATCAGGGGTTGGCTTCGGCCATCAAGATGGTCCGGTCTCCCACGGTGGCCGACCGCGTTCAGACGGGCTCGTATGACGACCTGGAGCGTGTGCTCGCGGACGCAGACCTGATTTTCGAGGCGGTTACGGAAGATCTCGCTCTGAAGCGCGAATACTTCGAGCGCATCGATCGCGCGCGCCGTCCGGACTCCATCGTGGCCACGGTCACCTCGGGATTGTCCATCGACCTGCTCGCCGAAGGGCGGAGTGAGTCGTTCAAACGTCACTTCATGGGGCTGCATTTTTTCA
>DATHEN010000819.1:0-2366 GCA_035318565.1 Polyangiaceae bacterium | reverse complement strand
GCTTTCTCGCGCGCGTATGCCCTAAACTGAAACGAAACGTCAGGGAGGCAGCATGTCTTTTCGTAAGGTGTGGATGAAGCGCGGCGTCGGACTCCTTGCGGGCGCGAGCCTCTTGGCGGGGTCGTTCTACGCGGGCGTTGCCTACGCGGCGGATCAACGGCTCGACCAGGCCGCGGACAATGTAACCAAAGCAGTTGCGCTGCTGGAAGCCGCACAAAATCCGGATCCGAAGCGCGAGTTCGGCGGTCATCGAGTCAAAGCCATCGCGCATCTAAAGCGGGGGCTCGCGGCCATCCAGAAGGCGAAGGAGTTCGCTGATAGACCCGCCCCGCCCGACAAGCACAAGAAGCATCACTGAGCCGTGAGGCGTGTGTCGCACTCAGGCATCAGCGTGCGCGTGCGCCGGGGGCGGCTCTCGCGCTTGCTCCTGGTGTGTCCGCTGCTCACGAGCGTGGGTTGTCTCGTCTCGTTCGAGGGCTACGAGCTGACCGATTCGGACGCCGCTGCGGGCGGTGACTCCGGAAGCGCCGGTTTCAGCGGCGTAGGCGGTCAGGCCGGGAGCTCCGGCCAAGGGACTGGCGGTGCAGCGGGTGGCGCTGGCACTGCCGGGTCGAGCGCGGGCGGCACTGCAGGCAGCGCCGGTTTCGACGGCGGTGCTGGAGTCAGTGGCAGCTCTGGATCGGGCGGCAGCGCTGGAATCGCCGGCAGTGCCGGCAAAGCAGGCAGCTCCGGATCCGGCGGCAGCGCCGGCAAAGGAGGCAGTGCAGGAGCCTCGGGCAGCGCGGGCAAAGGGGGAAGCGCCGGAGCTGCTGGGACCGGCGGTAGCGCTGGCAAGGGCGGTAGTAGTGGTGGCTCGGGCACCGGCGGTACAGGCGGAACGACGACGTGTCCGACTAATTTGCCGGGCCCGCCCTTGCTCGAAATCCCGAAGCCTGGCGGGGGCAGCTACTGCATCGATCGCAGCGAGGTGACCAACTCCCAGTATAAAACGTTTCTCGACGCGTCCAAGACGGGGATCTTCGTCCCCGTGGAATGCTCGAGCAACGCGTCCTACGCGCCGGCCACCAGCGGCACCACGTGTACGAACACGCACTTCGAGCCCGCGCTCGAGCCCACGCATCCGGTGACGTGCGTGGACTGGTGCGACGCGGTTGCGTATTGCGCCTGGGCCGGGAAGCGCTTGTGCGGCGACATCGGCGATGGACCGGTGAGCGTGACCGATTTCGCGAATCCCAGCCGCAGCCAATGGCACAACGCCTGTTCGATGGGCGGCCAACGTAAGTTTCCTTACGGAAACACTTACGCCGGCGTCTACTGCAACGGCCTCGACTACAACTCCACGCGCGCGATCGCCGTGGTGACGGCAGCCAATTGTCAGGGGGGGTACGCCGGTCTCTACGACATGAGCGGCAACGTGCGCGAGTGGGAAGACGGCTGCGACGGCTCCGGCAATTGTCTGCAGCGCGGCGGCAGCTACCTGGATTGGGACTCGAGCAGCACCAGCTTGCGCTGCCATTCGGGTAGCGACACCACCACGAGCCCCACGCCGCCCACGGCGCCGCGCTTCGAGCGCAGCGCTCAGCGCGGTTTTCGCTGCTGCTTGACCTTGTTGTAGGGCAAGCGCTTCCACGCCGAGCGGAGCACGCCTGGTGCACGCTGCCGCAGGCCTTGTACCCAGCGCTGCACGAGCGGCTCCGGGTTGGCGCTCATGCGCACGGGGGGCGTGCTCAAGGGGCGTGAGGAGCACTGCAGCGAGAACAGCCGCAGGAGCTGCTCGCGGCCGAGCCACGGCGCACGCGCCGCGGATCGCGCCGCGCAGGCGTCGTACATCGCGATCCACGCGGAGAGGCGCGGGTCGGCAGTCGTTACGTTCGAGTCCGGAGCGCCGGCCAGGCTCGCGGAGCGCACGCGTTTCTCTTTGAGCGCGAAGCGTGCGATCAGCTCGGCGCGCGTGGTCTCCGAATCGCACAGCACGACGCGCGCGTTCGCCAGGAGCGCCGGCCATGGCTCCAAGAGCGGCGCGCCTTCGACGATTCGTGCGAGCTCGTCGTCCGTGACGCTCAGACAGTAGGGCTGGGCTCGGTCCGCGAGCGCGTTCGTCAGCACCCGCGGCCAGGCCTCGAAGCCGAGCAGGTGTACGAAGTTGACCTGAAAGAGCTCGAGGGCTTCTCGAACGGCGAGATCGGCTTCCTCCGTGTCGTCCACGAACGCGGCAAGCGGCAGCTTCAGCTCGAGCTTGTAGACGAGCGGTCGAGCCCATTCGCCGTCGATGATTTCGGCGAGCTCGATGCCGCCGACTGCAGGATATGCGAGCACCGCTCGTGGCAGTCGCAGCTGCTCGAGCACGGGCCTCGGACCCATGCCGG
>DATHEN010000818.1:0-5429 GCA_035318565.1 Polyangiaceae bacterium | reverse complement strand
CGACCGACGCTCAAAAGCCGAAGCCCAGGCGCGCACCGGTCGTGTGGCCGTTCAAGAGGCACATCTCGGCGTCGAACGCCTGATTGCCGAAGCGCAGCGTCGTGGAGGGCATGTCGACGCCGATTTGGGTGGCGCGTTCCGCGGTGGTCTCGACATGGCAGTTGAAGTGCAGGACGTCGCCGGAGTGAAGGACGAGTGGGCCCGAAGTCGCGCCGTCCATGCCTTGTCCCGGAGCGGGATTCGTGACCTGGCTGTTGTACGAGAAGGTTGGCATGTCGACCCAGTCAACCGAATCGTAGACCAGCTCTTCTTGCGAACTTCCCACACGCACGACCCACGCGTGCAACCGCGTCGTCCACGCGTGACGGTGGGCAACCATGCTCAGGATCTGCGTCTCGGCGGTCGCAGTGATGGATCCGGGGCTGTCGAGCACCATGCCTGGTGGATACTCCACGCCCGCCTGCCCAACGAAGTAGAGCGCCTCCTTCGTCACCTGATCGGCCGGGACGTACCAGACGTTGACCCAGTTCTCACGCAGCAGCGCCCGGTCGGAGCTGTTGAAATGATGAAGATTGAAAAACGCTCCGGTGTCGCTCGCGCGATATCCGACGCCTTCTTCCTCGGGCGGTAGCACGAGCGTGTGTTGCGGGTAGTCGAGGTTGGCGTTGTTGAGCGTGATGATTTCGGGTGTGGTCAGCAAGAGCTCGCCACTGTCCTGCCAGCCCTCCTCCGTCACGGGCCGCGCGGCGAAACGAACCATGCCGTGGTGCGAACCGTATCGACCCCGAAATTGCCTGCGGTAGAAGAAGCGATCGCTCGAGACACCGACGATCATTGCGTCGTAGTTCTGGACGGTCTCGGTGCCCGCTGCGAGCTCGTACGGCGCTGTCACAGCGGCATCGGCGTAGAACGAGAAGTCGCCCGCCCACATCTGTTCCCAGTATTCGGCGTTTGCGAGCGGATGGACACCGACCTGGAAGCCTTGCTCGGGGGGTGGTGGCAGGATGCAGGAGTCGTCGCCGGGAAACCGAGTCTCGAACTCGGGCATCGCGTCGATGCAGCGGACCGCGTACGGGTTGTTGGTACGCATGTCGAAGGGAGCGCACTTGTTCGGCAGCGCAGTGCCACCTGGGCTGTATCTCATGCCGACGAGCTCGAGCCCGCGGCACTGCGCGACGATCCTCTCCTCCGCGTCATGGCTCTGTTCCGGCGTGACGGTGGCCGGGGGAACGGGGTCGCTCTCTTCGGTGGGCAGCTTGCCCGGCTCAACGGGTGGCTTGCCCGTTTCGACAGGCCGCATGCCCGGCTCACTGATCTGATCCGGATCCTCGTCGGTCGAGCAGCCGATGACCAGCAAGGCGATCGTGGCCGTGGTTGCGACGTGGGCTCGAATTTTCGTTTGACTGGTCATCTCAAAACCTCGAGGCAGTTTGCTCACAAACTTGGCTCTCCAAACCACGTGTGGCCGCCGCCCTCAATCCCGGCTGTGACCTCGACGCCGCCCATGCAACCGGCGTGTAACACACGTGGCACCTCCGCTGGCCGGAACGGTCGCGGCAATCGCGGGTCCACGCAACCGCGCTTCTGTGTAGACGCACGGCTTTGAACGCGATTGGCCTCGGGTGCCAGCGATTGGCCGGCACCGGCATGGCCGGAGGGAGGCATGCGACGATAGCGGAACATCTCGAGGCCGGGAGGGGCCGCCCGTGAGCGAAGCGCTTCGTAGCCGTCGTGCGTCTACGCGTCGATCCAGTACTGCATCACCACTTTGCCCGACTCCGTGGAGGCGCTTGCCCCCGAGTATTGGCCGCCGTTCCGTTCGATGATCTTCTGGGAGGCGACGTTCTCAGCGTCGCACGTGATGCGGACGCGGGGTGATTCCGAGCGTGCGAGCGTGGACGAGGGCGAGGCGCAGTAGGGTGGTGCCGTAGCCCTGGCGGCGTTTGGACGGGCGGACGTCGTAACCGATGTGGCCGCCTTCTCGTTCGAGGTCCGGGGTCAGATGGAAGCGAATGCGGACGCAGGCGACGAGCTGCCCATCGTGTTCGAGCCAGCGCTCCGTGCCGGGGATCCAGCCTTCCGGAAGACCGTCGCCGCGTCGTCGCTCTTCGAGGGTACGAAGATACGCAACGAAGTCGGCTGCGGCTTGCGCGTAGCGGTGCTCACCGGCGGCCTCGTAGTCGCGCGCCAGCTCCAGGAATGCGCGCTTCCAGCTCGCGCACGGTTCCACCAGCTGCATCGTGGTCGTGTATCACTCGACGATGGGCCGTGCACACGCGCGCGTGCTGCTAGCACAGTCCTCCGCGCGTCACGAGCCGTGAGGTTTGGCCGTGAGCCGGTCAGTGCTTGCCGTAGCTGAGCGCGGTGCCGGTGCGTTGGCTGACGATGTAGGCTTCCATCGCGCGCATGCGCGGGTCGTCGGCGTCCATCTTCGGGGCGCGCACCGGGTGTTCCAGGCACCAGTTGATCATGTCGCGTAGCAGCGCCACGCGGCCGAGCTGGGTCTGGTACTTGGGGTACGTCTCGGGGTGCGTGTTTGCGGCGTTGGGATGGCACATGTCGCAGCTGACTGCGATCGTGCTGCCGAGCTCGTCGCCGGAGTGGAAGACCTTGGAGCCGGCGACGACCAGCGTCTCGGTCTCGCGCTTCCATTCGTCGAGGTCGCGCTGGGTGAAGTTGCGATAGGGCGTGCCGGGCGCTTGCGAGCCGGCCTTGAGCACGCCGCTGTTGTCGGCGGCTGGCAGGAAGGTGCGGCTCTTGCGCTCCTCGGCCTCCCAGTCGGCCTCGGGGTTCTTCTCTTTCCACTTGGCCATCAGCGAATCGGCGATCTTCTGGCCGAGCTCGCGGGTCTTGGGCGCGTCGCCCGCGACCGTCGTGGTGGTGTGGTTGTCGCAGAGCTTGACCTCGACCGGCTTGGCCGCGGGATCGGGCGCGGGCATGCCGCGAGACTTGCTCTCGTCTTCTTTTCCGCAGGCTTCGAGCGCGAGGAGCAGCGTGAGCAGCGCGAGCAGCCGGACCGACAGGTGCTGGGATTTCATCGCTGGCTCCTCAGTAGCTGCCGGTGTTGGGGGCGAGAGGACTGTCTTGCTTGCCACTGGAGCTCATGTACGTGCGCGAGACCGTGATCGGATTGCGGTTCCAGAGCTTGTAGAGCTTGTCGACCAGACCGTCGGGATGGACGAGCACTTCTCCGTCGCCGCAGCCGTCGTTGGGGTTGAACGGATCGGGACGATCCATTTGGACCGTGAGCGCGGGCAAGCCCTGCGGCGCGTACGGCCAAGGCCACGCAGTCGACAGCATGCCGTGGAAGTGAATGTTGCCGATCCGGTTGGTGAGCAGCTGATGGGTGTGGCCATGAATCACGGTCACACGCTGGAACGGCTTGAGGATGGCCTGTACCTGATCGGCGTCGTCGGTCCAGAAGTTCCACTGCTTGTAGAGCTTGTAGAGCGGTGAGTGCGAGAACACGACCAGCGGCTTGGTCTTGGGCACGCTGGCGAGCTCCTTCTGCAGCCACGTGCGTTGTTCCTCACCGACCGTGAACGAGCGTTGCTTGCCGTTGTCGAGCCCTGCCACCGTCTGCATGCGCTCCATCGGGGAGAGCTTGGCCGGCGTCCAGAAGTCTTCTTCGATCACGCTGTTGAGCACCACGAACTGCACGCCCTTGTGCTCGAACGTGTAGTTGGGCGCGCCGAACAGCTCGCGCCAGCGTGCGCCCATGTCGAGGTACCAGTCGTGCTCGCCGACCATCATGCGCACGGGCGCCTTGAGGCTCTTGAGGATCTCCGCGCCGAGGTCGAGCTCCTCGCGCTGCCCGAGCTGAGCGAGGTCACCGCCGTACAGCACGAAGTCCGGCTGCGGGTCCATCGCGTTCACGTCGTCGACCGCGCGCAGCAGCGAGCGAACGAAGCGATCGTTGAGCTCGCGCTTGTACAGGTGCGAGTCGGAGATGTACGCGAACGTGAAGCCTTCCGGCTTGTTGGCCAGGGTGGGTTTGGCTGGCGAGGGCCCGGCCTTGGTCCCGGGCAGGCCCTCGGGCGGCTTGTCCTGCGCGTGCGCGACGTTCACGAGCGAGAACGAATGCGGAGTGACGCCGGCTCCGGCGGCGATCGCCGCGCCGAGCGCGCCGGCCGACACCTTGAGGAACGAGCGCCGGTCGAGCCGCGCGAGCGCGCGCAAGAGCGCTTCGCGCTCCTCCATGTACTTCGTCTCGATGCTCTTCACTTGCCACCTCCGAGCTTGCCGCCGAGGGCTCGTTCTTCGAACACCAACACCTTGCGCTGGGCGAGCTCGTCGTTGCGGAACGGTCGCTGCTTACCGGCGAGCTCGCGCTGGCGCGCCTGCTCGGCGTCGTTCTGGCGCGCGAAGCGCTCGTCGGTCAGCGTGAACATGAACGCGACCAGCTGGTCGATCTCCGCATCGCTCAGCGCCAGCGCCTCGATCCCGCCGTCGAGGTAGCGATTGGCTTCGCCGCCCTTGTTGTAGTGGTCCATGACGTCCCACAGCGTCTGCAGCGAGCCGTCGTGCATGTACGGGCCGGTGATGCCCACGTTGCGCAGCTGCGACGTGCGGAACGCACCGATGTCCGCGTAGCCCTTGGTCACCATGAAACGCCCGAGCTCGGACAGGTCGGTCGCGACCGCGAGCTCGTCGAGCTTCTTCTCCGAGCCGTCTTCCTTGAGCAGCGCCAGCGCCTTGAGCGCGAGCTGCTCGAAGTTCAGCGTGCGCGCGGACACGCCGATGTTGTGGAAGCGGTTGTCGGTGCCCAGCGGATTGGCGCGGTTGATCGCGTGACACGCGACGCAACGGCCCTTGCCGTTGAATAGCTCGAACCCCGCGCGCGCGTCCGCCGAGATCGCGCTCTGGCTGCCGCCGATGAAACGGTCGAAGGGCGCCTCGAGGAAGATCAGCGTGCGCTCGAACGCGGCGATCGCGCGCTGCATGTCCTCGTAGTTGAGGTCGCGTCCGTACGCATCCTTGAACTGCGCGTCGTAGCCCGCGACCTTCAGATGCGTGACCGCTTGCGCTTGCGATTCGAGCGCCATCTCGACCGGGTTCAACACCGGCTGGCCGGCTTGATCCTCGAGCGTCCCTGCGCGGCCGTCCCAGAACTGGAGGTGCAGCAGCGCCGCGTTCATGGTGGTCGGCGCATTGCGCCGCCCGAGCGCGCCGTTGACGCCTTCCGATACCGGCCGGCGATCGCTGAAGTTGCGCGTGACGTCGTGACAGGTCGCGCACGCGACCGTGCCGTCCTTGGACAGCGCCGTCTCGAAGTAGAGCTTGCGGCCGAGCGCGATGCGCTTGGCGTCGAGCGCGTTGTCCGCTGGAGTCGCGCCTTGCCAGCTCTGGGCATCGATCCCGCCGTCGAGGTAGCGATTGGCTTCGCCGCCCTTGTTGTAGTGGTCCATGACGTCCCACAGCGTCTGCAG
>DATHEN010000817.1:0-2822 GCA_035318565.1 Polyangiaceae bacterium | reverse complement strand
CTGTACATGATCGGCGACGCCATCGGCGGTGACGACAAGTCGACGCCGCACTACCGTCACCCGCGGATTCTCACCGCTCAATTGTGGTTGGCTCTGCCGCTGCTCTCGCTGATCGTGTTTTGTTCCGTGTGGAGCGTAAGTCCGGGCGATCCGCTCGGGTTCGGCGCCTGGGTTTCCGGATGGACGGGGTACGACGTGCTTGCGCCGCACGCTCACGCGTCGTTCGGACAGCACGTGTCGACGTGGATCCTCTGCGGGCTGATGATCGGCATGATCGGAACCATCACTGCGCACGAGCTCACCCATCGCACTTGGGATCGGATCTCGATGGCCATCGGTCGCTGGCTCTTGGCGTTCAGTTTCGACACCGTGTTCGCCATCGAGCACGTGTACGGCCACCACCGTTACGTTTCGACTGCAGAGGATCCCGCCACGGCGCCGCGCGGGCGCAACGTTTACTTTCACATCGTGGCTTCGACGATCAAGGGCAACATCAGCGCGTGGAAGATCGAGATTGAGCGCCTGAAGAAGCGGCGGCTCGGGCGCTTCTCGCTCCACAACGCCGTGATTCGCGGGCATCTCATGAGCGTGCTCCTGGTCGCTTCGGCCTTCGCTATCGGTGGCTGGCGCGGCGCGGCGTTCTTCACGATCTGCGCGCTCTGGGGCAAGTCCCTGCTCGAGATCGTCAACTACATGGAGCACTACGGCATGGTCCGAAACCCTGCTACGCCGGTGGCGCCGCGTCACTCGTGGAATACCAACCGGCGCATCAGCTCATGGACCATGTTCAACCTGACCCGGCATTCCCACCACCACGCCCAGGGTGAAGTGCCTTATCAGGACCTCCGGCCGTACCCGGACGCGCCCATGATGATCAACGGCTATTTGACCACGATCATGATCGCGATGATTCCGCCGCTCTGGCACAAGCTCATGACTCCGAAGGTGCTGGCGTGGGACACCGACTACGCCAGCGACGAGGAGCTCGCGCTCGCCGCGCGCGCCAACGCGAAGAGCGGCATCCGCGCGCTTCAGGAGCAGCCCGGACCGGGGCGTGGAGAGCTCGAGGCTCATCGGCGGCGCGCGGCGCTGTCGTCCTGAGAGAGCCCGAGATTCGCCGCCGGAGTAGTTCGGAAAGAAGAAGAACATTTCGTTTTCGGTCGTGACACCTGCCGTGATGGGACAAGCGGTCGAAGAGCGCCGGCGTCAAACAGCGCTTACTCGACTCGATCGAGCATGGCGGCGACGCTCACGCTGCTTTCTGCCTCGGCTGAATGAACGGTAAGACGGCTTTGTCCCTCTGCCTTGCTTTGAATAGCCAGGTACAGCCGCCCCCCGCGCAGAAACGCAACGATCTTTGCGGCTGATTGGCCGCGCCCGCTCAAGGAGCCGGTATCGAAGTTCCATTGACTCTTGTCTTCGCCGCTCGCCACGTTGGGGTTCTTGGCACTGAGCGCGAGCACCATCGGCGGAGCGTCGGCTTTTGCGCCGCTCGTCGTGATCACGACGTTCTTACCCTGCACGCGAACGTCGAGCTCCATTGGCATGCGCACGTCGGAGTGCGTGCCGCCCAGATTCATCACCAGCTTTGCGACGCCGGACCAGCGCCCGGGCCAGCTCTCACGGGAGCCATCAGCCGGTGCTGCTCCTGCGTCCACTAGCTCGGCCGGTTCAGGAGCTTCCTCGGCACTCGCGCCGCCATCGATGTCGAACTCACCCTGCTCGAGGCGATTTCTCAGCAGTCGCCGCAGTTCCTCCGTGGAGAGCGATTTCGTGATGAGCTCACGAACCTTCTGAGTGGCCTGTGTGCGTCCGCCGTACGCTCCGAGTTTGTTGTTGAGAAGGAGCAGCTCGGTGCCCACGCAATCGGCCGTGCGCTCGAGGTTGGCTGAGCTCACGCCGCACTCGCGGAACGCGCGTTCGAGCGTGACCTGAAACATGCGCGCGGTCAGCTCGGCTTGCAGCGCGGGCTCGATCGGAGCGCCCAGCTTCTTGGCGAAGTAGTCCTGAATGCTCAGACTGGCGGCCGCGCCGGGCGGGTCGAATTGAAAGGCTTGATCGAGCACCGGCGCGAGTACGGCGCCCGTGTCGCCGCCGAAGGCGTTCAAAAAGTTGTTGAGCGTTTCGGCCTTCTTGTACTCGACCTTGGCGTTCTCCAAATCGCTTGCCAGCTTGGCGAGCTCGCGACGCATCGTATCGGCTTCGTCCGCGAGCTGTCGCATGCGTTCAGCGCGCAGCAAGTCGGACTCTGCCGCCGCCTCTCGGCGGTATTGCTCGGCCTGATCGGCGAGCTCCTTGACGCTTCCCGCGATGCTCTGCTCCATCTGCCTGAAGTGAATGGCATTGCCGGTCACTTCGACCCCGCGCTTCACCGAACTGTACACGCCGTACAGGTAGACGATGCCCATCAGGGTGGCGCCAATCGTGGCCAGCTCGTACATGCGCGCGCCCGGCATCACGCTGGCAAGCCAAGCGTTTACACGAGCAAGTAGAGCTCTCATGGCTCGCTCCGTTCGGCGAGCTGCTCAACGAATCGAAGCTGCCCCGTGGCCCGGTCGAAAGCCGTGACCAACCCCGTGTCAAAGTGAACGGCGGTCATCCCGCCGCCCACTCCCGGCACATCGATTTGGAAGAGCGGCTCGCGTCCATGCAGCTTTTGAACCTGAGCCAGGCTCAGAGTCTCGGTGAACTGCTCGGGTCGAGCCGTCCCGGCGCGCAACACTGCCGGGACGCGTGGCATGTCCGCACTGTCGGCGTATTGACCATCTCGGAATACGAAGTTCGTTGCCTGCCGCGGATAGAGCCAAGTTTCCACGCGTGTC
>DATHEN010000816.1:0-2038 GCA_035318565.1 Polyangiaceae bacterium | reverse complement strand
GCTTCTTCAGGATGCGCAGCTGCTCGTCGCGCTTGAGCTCGGTGCGGTTCTCGCTGCCCTCCATGCGATCTTGCAGCCAGTTTTTTACCGTCAGATCGTCGATGTGCATGAACTGCACGCCGATCGAACGACAGTACGTGTTGCGCAGGCGCTGCAAGATCGCCCGCAAGCTCAGGGTCTGAGAGCCGAAAATCGTGCGGCTCGAAAACTTCCGCTCCAGATCGGCCCCCGCAAATCCGTAAAATTCGGGATCGAGCTCGGGCTGGTGCGCGCGCGGCAAACGCAGCGGATCGATCGCGGCGATCATGTGGCCGCGCACTCGGTACGCCCGGACGAGCTGATCGACCCGGTCCTGCCGAACTGCGGCCTCGGAAACATCGGTGCCATTGCCGTTGACGGGGCGCGCGGGGGCGGCCTCTGCGTTTTCACGGCGCGGCGTCGGATTGAACAGGCTGCGCGCCCGGAACGAGGGACCGACCTGGACCGGACGCGGAGCGCTCGCGGACAGCGAGTCGAAGTAAGCCTTCCAGTCGGAGGGAACGGACGCAGGATCCTCGATGTAGTCGGCGTAGAGACCCTCGACGAATGCGAGGCTCAGGCTATTTGGCATCACTCTCCTCGGGACTTATTCATGAGCGACTGGCGGCGATAGGCAACTGCAGGTGGGGACGCTCGGCAACATCCTCATTTGCGCCTCACCCCGCGCCTGGTCAAGCGTTTCATACTGCCCCAAACGGCGCTCTAAACCCCTGAATAACAGGAGTGAATTCGACGCGTGTCGGGCCTCCGCACGGCCGCCGCGGGACCGCCCTCGAAAATTGGCGGAAACGTCCCGAAGCAGCGCGCATGTCGCAGGATGTCGTCTCGTTCCGCTCGCAGCGCGCCGGCCTGCTTTGATACATTCGGAAACCTTGCCAGCGCGGCGATTCAAGCGCGCTTGCGGGGCCGCTTGATGGACGCCAGCGGCCGGGCCTCTCCGACGCGCAGGTAGCCTTCGCTCAGGAACGAGTACATCTGTTGTGTCAGCACGTCCGCGCTCTCTTCGGACAGGCCGAGCGTGACCGCCTGGTACAGGAGCTCTTTGAGCGCGCCGAGCGTCAGGTACGCCAGCACCTTGGGCTCGCCGTCCCGAACGATGCCGAGCGCCTGACCCTCGTTCACGCTTTCGGTCAGAAGCTGCACGACGGTGTCGTAGAAGTTCTGGAGCTTGCGATCGAACGCCGAGTCGATGCCCGCAGCGTCGGTGAACAGTATTTTGGTCATGGCGCGCTCGGCCAGACAAACGCCCAGAATCGCTCGCAAGTTCTCGCGCACTTGCTGCCCGACCGAGTTCTGCGGGTCGCCTGTGACGATGCGCACGATCGCCATCGACAAGCGCTGCGAAAAGCGATCGATCAGATCGGAGAAGACGGCACGTTTGTCCTCGAAATACAGATAGTAAGTGCCGCGGGCGACGCCGGCCTCGGCCACGATGTCGTCGATGGTTGTCTGGTGGTACCCGCGGCGCGCAAACAGGTCGCGCGCTGCCGCGAGAATTTCCTGACGGCGCTGCAGTTTAGGGACTGAGCCGGCTTTGCGCTTTTTCTTGGCCGGAGTCGTCCTGCCACTCGGCATGCTGCCCAATCTACTCGCGCCCAGAGCGTGCGGGTGCGCAATCCGCGGCGGCCGGGCGAGTCGGCAGGGGGGAATTCTTCTGACGCGTGTGTCAGACGGGCACAGCCGCGGGATCGCCCGCGGAGCGCTCGTGACGCGCAAGCGCATTCTGGCCTACGCCGTCCGGTGGAGACCATAACTCTCTAGAATCACTTGGTTTTATGGCATGATTTCGTTTTCGAGTTTCCATGCTGTTGCGGATTTGAGCGCTTGTGCGCGTGGCCCGGCCTGGCTAACCTGCGCTGACTGACACGAGCGTCAGTGACGAACACAGCACGCGATTGAAGCTCGTGCTCACCGTACCGGGGAGCGCTGGCATTGCAGGGCCCGGGCCTCTGGCCACGAAAGGCGACGCGAATGAGCGGAAACGCAGGCGAGCTCGTAA
>DATHEN010000815.1:0-4346 GCA_035318565.1 Polyangiaceae bacterium | reverse complement strand
ATTCCAGGCGATCAAATCCGCCGGTCGCGAGCCGCGCTCCGTCGCCTCTGCGTCGCAGAGCGCCACGCGCACCAACACACGCTCGAGCCCCAGGTGGCGCGTCTCCGGAGCCATGCGTTTGAGAGTCAGCGCCACGTTGCGCTCACCCAGTGCCACCGGTGTGCGCACGAAGAGCGTGATGCGGTTCCAGTGCAGGCGGCGCGCACCCGCGTGGTGCGCTTGCACCCAGCGCATGGCCTCGACGGCAGCGTGGAAGCGCCGCTCGAACAGGGACAAGTCCGGGTTCTCGGGGGCGTCCGGACCGAGCTCGGACACCTCGGCGAAGCAGAAGTAACGGTGATCGCCGCTCGAGCCCTTGGCTCGCCCGAACAGCGCGATCACGCCCAGGAAGTTCGGCACCGCGATGCGCTCGAGATCGAAATTCGCGAGCCGCCAGAGCTCGAAGCGCGCCGCATCCTCTGCGCTGAGTCCGAGGCGCTCGCCATAAGCGCTCAAGTTGGTCTCCGGAGGCACGGCGAGCTGCGTGAGACTGAGCTCTCCGGGCCTGCTGCTTTCGGGCACCGTGGATGCTCGCCGGTCGAACAGCATGAAACGGGCCTGCGCCGACAAATCGGCGACCGTTTCGCTGACCGTGCCACGCAGCTGCCACAGATGATCGAGCGGTTCGCGCAGGAGCTCCGCGCCCTCGAAGACATCGGCGCTCTCGGCCAGACGAATCGTGAGATTCAGGAGAGCCGTGATCAGGCGATCGCGCAACGCCGAGGTCGTGCGCGTCGAATACAGACGCAACACGGCGCGGTGCAGCCGTTCGCTCGGCTCGATCGAGTCGAACCCGTAGTGGCGCAGGGCAACGCGGAGTCGCTCCAGGAACGCGGGGTCGATGCCCGCTCCCTGGGCGGCGATGCGCCGGAGGTACAGCACCATCCAGGCGTCGTTCGACGGACTGAAGTCCTCGCCCTGTACACGCGGCGCGGTGCGGCTGAAGAGCACCTCCAGGCTCGCGAACAAGCTCAGGTGCCGGAGCAGCTGAGCCAGCTCGGTGTGCAGCGCCGAACCCGCCTTGCCGAGCGGGCTGTCGAGAAGCGCAATCAACTGCGAGGCCCGCTCCTCGTGCACGTCGTAGCCCATCAGAATACGCCGCACTTCGCCGCCGAGCGCATCGAGCGCCGCTGCGCGCTCGTGAGCCGGCGCGGCTCCGGCACGCTCCATGGACACGCTCTGATCGGCGCCGATGAAGAGCTCGAGCGGATCGCTCTCACTCGCGAAGAGCAGCGTCTGATCACGTGATTCGGGCGGAGTATCGGCGCTCGGTTCGATCACCAGAATGACGTCGCCAGCGCGCAGGCGATCTCCGGGGTGCGCGAGGACCTCACGGACGACGCCGGGCACCGAGGAGTGGAAGGACGTCTCGCACTTCATGGCCTCGAACAGACCGAGCCGATCCCCCACGGCCACGCGGTCACCGGCCTTGACGGCCAGCTCGACCAACAAGCACGGGCTACTCGCCCGCACACGGCCGCCGGTGTCGCGCTGAATGCGATGTACTTGGCCTTCGAGCTCGACCTGGATTTCCAGCGGCGACCCGCTCACCAGCACCTGCAAGCGTCGCTCCCGACTGATGAGCGCGCGGCTATGCGGTCCCTGCTCCAGCAGCGTCACCTGACGCAGGCGATCGCCGGCGTGAATACGGTACGTCCAGCCGCCGAGCGCGAACACGTGCAAGCGGTGCAGCACACCCGCGTACGCGAGATCGATGCTCACGCCAGCCGAAGGCGGCGTCGAGAGCGGACGGCCGCGCGCGGCTTCTGCGAAGAACTGCTGGCGCAGTCCGGCGCGGTCTTCCTGATAAGCGTGGATCGCCGCCACGAGCAGCGCGTCGATAACGGGCGCGGGCTCGGCCGCTACTTTGAAGTCGTCGAGCCACTGGGTCTTGATTTGACCGGCCTCGAAGTCGGCGTGACCGAGGACGTCGAGCAAGAAGCCCTTGTTGGTCATGCCCCCTTCCACCACGATGCGTGTCTCGAGCAGCGCGCGAACCATCCGCGCTCGCGCTTCCGAACGCGTGGCGCCGTGCGCGAGCACCTTGGCGATCATCGAGTCGAATTCACTCGGAATCGACGTACCGGCTGCGACGCCGGCATCCACGCGGATGCCCGGTCCTTCCGGCAAATCCAGGAGCGCGATGCGCCCCGGGCTGGGAGCGAAGCCGTGCGCCGGATCTTCGGCGCACAAGCGTACCTCGATAGCCGCGCCGCGCGCTGGTGGCGCCGTTTCGGGCAGCCGCTCTCCGCGTGCGATGCGGATCTGCGTCTTGACGAGGTCCATGCCGTTAACCAGCTCGGTGACACCGTGCTCGACCTGCAGTCGCGGATTCACTTCCAGGAAATAGAAGCGGCCGTCGTCGTTCACCAGGTACTCACAGGTGGCGACGCCCACGTAGCCGACCCGCTCGAGGAGCCGCACCGAGCTCCGTTCGATCTCGGCCGCCAGCTCGCCCGGCAACCTGCACGGCGGGCCCTCTTCGATGAGCTTCTGATGCTTCCTTTGCACCGAACAATCGCGCAGGCCGAGCGCGAGCACGCGCCCGTGCTGGTCCGCGGCCATCTGAGCCTCGATGTGCCGCGCAGCCGCCACGCGCGCCTCCATGAACAGCGTGCCGTCTCCGAAGGCGCTCTCCGCTTCACTGGACGCGCTCTCGAAGGCCGCTTCCAAATCCAGGGCGCGATGCACGATGCGAATCCCGCGTCCCCCACCGCCGGCAGTGGCTTTCAACACCACGGGGAAACCGATGCGCTGCGCACACGGACCGAGCGTTTCGCGGGTAATCGGGCCATCACTCCAGGGCACGACCGGAGCACCCGCTGCCGACGCGATACGCTTCGATTCGATCTTGTCACCGAGCCGGCGCATGGTGTCGGGCGCCGGACCCAGGAACGTGATACCGCGCTCGCGCAGTCGTTCGACGAACTCCGGGGACTCCGCCAAGAAGCCCCAGCCCGGCCAGAGCGTATCGGCGCGCACGCGCTCGAGGGTTTCGAGGAGAAAGTCGATGTCGAGATAGCCGAGCTTCGATTCTCCGGAGCTCGAGATCCGGCGCGCCGGACCAATGGCATACGCTTCGTCGGCCTGTCGCACGAAGGGCGCAAGGCGATCCTCGTCCGAATACAGCGCGATACCGACCAGGTCCGTGCGCTCTTCGATGCGAAGCTCGCGGATCGCGCGCACGCAGCGCGTGGCCGCCTCCCCACGATTGGCGATGGCGATTCTGCTGATGGGACGCATCACGGGCCTCTCATTACTCTCCTCCCCGAGCCGCATGGGCCACGACTTTGCGTGAGGGTTCGGACGGCGGTCCGGCAGGAGCGGAAACACCACAAAGATCGCTGATCTGTGTGCGAACGCGCAGTAGCAGCGGGTCCGCGCTGAGCCGTCGGACCTCCTCCGGCGCGATGGGCGCCCCCACGCGGACGCTGACCCGGGCGGGCTGCGGCACGAGCGATCCCCGCCGGAGCACGTGCTGGGAACCCCGGATTCCGACGGGAAGGATGGCGACCCCGGCGGTTTTCGCCAGCAGAAAGCCGCCCCGCTTGAAGGGCAAGAGGGTCTGCCCGTCGCCACGCGTGCCTTCGGGAAAGATCGCCAGGTTCTGGCCCCGGCGGATCTGCTCGCCCGCCGCCCGGAGTGCACGGCGTGCGCTCGTGCGGTCGTTGCGATCGAGCAGGACGTGTCCTCCCGCGTGGAGGGCCATCGACAACACCGGCACCCGGTCGAGCTCTCGCTTGGCCACGAATCCGGGAACGAAAGGCAGCGCCGCGAACAAGATGGGCACGTCCAGGTGGCTCGTATGGTTGGCCATGACCACGTAAGGGCCCCGCGTATCCACGCTTTCGGGCCATTCGACGTCCACTCGAACGCCCCAGGCGCGCAGCAACCCGCGCGCCCAGAAGCGCTCGCCGCGCGGAACCCAGCTTGCGTCTCCGCTGAGCTTTGCGAGTCCAATCGCCGAGGTCGTAACCAGAAAGGTCCACGGCGTGACGAACAGCGCGCGCGCCGTGCCCACTAGCAACGTCACGGGCCGCGCTCCCGCGCTCGATCCTGGTGCGTCTGCATGGTTACGCGCCCAATCAGACCCGCGCGAACACCAGAGCCACGTTCGTGCCTCCGAAACCGAACGAATTGGAGAGCACGAAGTCGAGCTTTCTACGGCGCGCTTCGTGCGGCACCAGATCGAAGGCCCGAAACTCCGGCTGCACGCGCTCGAGGTTCACCGTGGGCGGGACCACGCCTTCGCACAACGCTTCCACGCTCAGAACGGCCTCGAGCCCGCCCGCCGCGCCGAGCAGATG
>DATHEN010000814.1:0-8281 GCA_035318565.1 Polyangiaceae bacterium | reverse complement strand
ACCAGGAATGTCCGTAACGACGTCCACAGAATCGATGCCGAACCGCAGCCGGCGCGGGTCGTTTCTACGCGTTCACGACCGTCCCTGGTTCGGCGAATCCGAGGCGTACATAAAATGCATCCAAGTACTACCGTTGGCAGTGATTCATCCGTCCATTTTGAAGAGCTTTGGTCCCGCGTCGCGCGGTTAGTGCCGTACGGGGCCATGGAGGACAAACTGTTTTGGCGCAGGCTCGAGAGCCGTAAGGCGGCCTGCGAACAGGGCAACGGCGATCCCGGCGAGCGCGCCGAGTTGACGCTGGCCCTACAAAGCTTCGAAGCCAGACTCCGCGAGCGGCTGTCCGTTCGGCTGGCGTTGCTCGGTGATTCCGGGCACAGCTCCGCGCGCCCCGCCTGAGCCCCGGGCCCTCGCGAGCTGAAGCGGCTTGATTCGAGCCGACCCGCGTGGCAGTTTCCCGCCCCTCGCGCCGCGTGTAGCGTGCGAGGCACTGCTTCAGCGTCCGAAAGCCGGATGCGAGCGGCGTGGTAGCCAAGTGGTTAGGCAACGGTTTGCAAAACCGTCATACGTGGGTTCGAATCCCATCCACGCCTCGATCCAAGACCAAAACGGGGACCAAAACGCCGGGGCGCCTGCGTGGTCTCGGGTGGCCGCGGAGGCGGCGCTGGACGCCTACCTGCGGGTGGCGGCGCAGGGGATCGGGGCTCGGCCGTGCTTGCGGAAGGCTGCCGTCTTGGCTGAGCGCTCGAGGGTGTGGATCCTTGGGGCTAGGTTCGCTGGTCGAGAGCCAGGCGTTGCGCGCGGGTTCGGAGCATCCGAGGTCGCGGATCGGGTCAGCAGGGCGAGCGCTTCGCGCAAGACCCGTTCCGTAGTCTCAGGCGAGCCATCAGCGCGTCGTTGGAGCTCGGCAAGCGCACGCCGGGTCTCACTTTCCCGAAAGCCCATGCAGCGCAGAGCCTGAAATGCCTTCGTATATGCCACGCTGACTGCGGGACTCGGCAGTTGACCGTACGCGGAGCCGTCGGCGTGGCGAAACGTAAGCCCACTCGAAACGCTGCCAGCTATCTGCAGTTGCCCGCGATGAAGCGCGCGGTGGTGCGCACCGCACAACACGATGAGTCGGTCAGGATCGTGAGTGCCGCCTTCTGAGCGCAAATCCAGATGGTGCACGTCCACGAATCCCGAGTGCGTGCATCCCGGTACGACGCAGCGACCGTGGTCGCGCCGCAAGACGAGGCGCCGAGTCGCTGGAGGGATACTCTGCTTTGCGCGAACCGGAGCTGCGCCCCCGTGGGCGCCGCCGTTCACCGAACCGATGTGCTGAGCATCGCACTCGGCCATCTCCACGCTCACGCTGTCGACCTCTAGCAATTCGCCATGACTCTGCTGAAAGCCTCGCTGGCACTGTTCGCATACCGTGAGAGCGATCTGGTAAGCGGATTGTCCCTCATCATTGGACGGACCGAGGGCGGCAGGCGTTCCAGCCTTCCGCCACGCGGAGCTTCTCCTCCGTGGAGCGAGGCTTGTAGCCAAAGAGCCGCTCCACGTACTCGGGGAAGCTCCCGAAACCCAAGTGCACGTGCGCACCAGACCTGAGCGCTCGCAGCATCCATTGGCCTTCTTCCCAGTCGAGCGCTGCGCGCGCCTTCGCCAAGCGAGACAGCAGCGGTCGGTCGTCGATCAACGCGAGATGTCGGGCGGAAACCTGTCTACAGAAATCGACGGTTCAAACGAACTTTCGCGCCGCTGTCCGGTGAGGCTCATCGTGTGTCGGGCGCTAGTAGCGCGACCCGTCCCCGTCGAGGTCGCACACGCGTAGCGGTATCGAAGGGCGCTGAAATCGAGCGACGACGGCAAGCAGCTCGAACAGCGCGTCCGCGCGCCAACTTCGAACAGGCCAAGATACTCGAGGACTTTGACTTCCATTCAACCCGAACGTCCCGAAGGAGCATCGCGCTTTTTCCGTTTCGGTACGGTCTGCGACCCAAGCTTTGAACGTCGTTTGCGGGAGGCGCGCTCAGGGCACCTAGCTCGGGTCCAGCGTGCGTCGCGGTAGTTGTACGGTGAACGTGGTGCCCGCGGCCTCGCTCGATTCCACGCGGAGGTCGCCCGCATGCGCCTTGGCGATCTGTTGGGCGATGTACAGGCCGAGGCCGAGTCCTGACTTGCTGGACGGCTGGCGGGTGCGGAACGGATCGAAGAGCGCGGGCAGGACGTCCGCGGGGATGCAGCCGGCGTTGTGCACCGCCACCACGACGTGACGCTCCGAAGGCGTGGCTCGCACCCGCACCGCGCTGCCCGGCGTGCCGTGTTGTAGCGCGTTGCCGATCAGGTTCGAGAGGAGCTGGAGCAGGCGGTCGGCGTCGCCGGTGGTGGTGCAGTCTCCTTGCGTCTCGAGCTGGATGTCATGCTTCGGGTGTGTGCCGCGTAGCTCTTCCACGGTGCGCCGGATCAATTCGACTACGTCGAGGCACTGCGGGTCGTTCGAGCAATCGAGGCCTCCGGCCAGACGCGCACGCGTGAGGTCGAGCAGTTGTTCGATCATGCGCGTCATGCGATCCGCGGCGCGGATCATGCGTTGAACGGTGCGCTGCTGATTCGGGTCTGTGAGCTGTGCGTCGAGCAAGTGGGCTCCGGTGACGACGGCGCCGAGCGGATTGCGCAAATCGTGGCCGAGGATGCCCACGAACATCTCGTTCAGGAGCAGGGCGTCCGAGAGCTCCTTGCGCCGGCGGTAGAGCTCGAAGAAAACATCGGCCTTGCCCTTCAGTATCTGTGGCTCGATGGGTTTGAACAGAAAGTCCACGGCGCCCGTCTCGTAGCCCTTGAACACGCGCAGCGGATCGCGAGAGCCGGCGGTCACGAAGATGATCGGAATGTGTTTGGTGCGCTCGGTACCGCGCATCAGCTCCGCGAGCTCGAAACCATCCATGTTCGGCATTTGGACGTCCAGCAGCGCGAGCGCGACGTCGTGAATCAGGAGCAGCTCGAGTGCCTCGGAGCCGGAACGCGCTTTGAGGATTTGGAGCCCCTCGCGGCGAAGCAGGGCTTCGAGCGCGATCAGATTTTCCTCGGTGTCGTCCACCAGCAAAAATTTGATGGAATCGGGAGTCATGCTTCCTCCGGACCGAAGCCCGCGGCGAGGCGAATGAGCAGCGGCGCGATCTCCTCCACCCGTAAGACGTGAGCAGATGGAACGGCGCGCAGGGCCGCCTCGGGCATGGTGCGCACCGCCGCCGTGTCCGGGTCTTGCACGAGCGCGGTGCCGCCTGCCTCGAAGACTCGCAGCAGGCCGAGTGCGCCGTCCGAATTCGCACCCGTCAGCACCAGTGCCGCGAGCCTCGAGCCAAACGCAGTCGCTGCCGATTCGAACAGGACGTCTATGGCAGGACGCGAGAAGTTCACGGGCTCGTCCGCGGACAGAGAGAACGTGTGCGTTCGCTCGATGAGCAGGTGGTAATTGGGAGGAGCCACGTACACGGTGGAGGCGGCGAGGGGTTCCTTGTCCTCCGCCTCGCGCGCGGTAAGAGCGCATTGGCTGCTCAAGACCTGCGCGAGCAGGGAGCGGGACATGGGCGGAATGTGCAGGACTGCGGCTATCGGGACCGCGAATTTTGCGGGCAGCGCCGTGAGGATGGCGGTCAAGGCAGTCATGCTGCCGGCCGAGCCGCCAATCACGATCGCTTCGAGCGGGTCGCCGAGCATTGCCATCATAGCTTTTGGTAGATGCGATCTTCTGACGCGACGTCGCGGAACGCGGAGCCGTGTTTGGAAAATCGCAGGCTCTCCTTGAGGCCCAGCCCCAAAAATCCCTTGCGGCACAACGACTCCGCGATGACTCCGATTGCGCGATCCTGCAGCGTGCGGTCGAAATAGATGAGAACGTTGCGGCAGGAGACGAGCTCCATTTCCGCGAACGCGTTGTCCGTTGCCAGACTATGGTCCGAAAACAGGATTGATTTTTTGAGATTGCGGTCGAGCACGGCCGAGGAATACGCAGCGGTGTAGTAGTTCGCGAGCGAGGCTTTGCCCCCGGCGAGCTGATAGTTCTTGGTGAAATGCGTGAAGCGCGCGGCGTCGTAGATGCCGGATTCTGCGACGCGCAGGCTCTCGGGGTTGATGTCCGTGGCGTAGATCAACGTGCGCTCGAGCAGACCCTCTTCCGAGAGCAAGATCGCGAGTGAGTAGGCTTCCTCACCGGTGGCACAGCCGGGCACCCAAATCTTCAGCGAAGGGTAGGTTTTCAGGTACGGGACGACCTTCTCGCGGATCGAGCGGAAATACGAAGGATCCCGGAACAAGTCGCTCACTTGCACGGTCAGAAAGCCGAGCAGCTCGCTGAACATATGCGGCTCGTGCAGGACGCGCTCCTGGAGGCGTGAAATCGTGTGGCAGCCGAAGTGAGTGACGGCGGCCGTCAGCCGGCGCCGGAGCGATGCCTCGGAGTAGCTGCGGAAGTCGTAGTGGTACTTGAGGAAGATCCCATCGAGCAGCAGCCGGAGCTCGACCTCGCTGTTCGATGGCGGTCTCATTTGGGTAGCCAAATGCGTGCGAGCGAGAGCAGCTTGTCCACGTCGAGTGGCTTGGTGATGTAGTCGTTCGCTCCGGCGGCAAGGCAGTTCTCGCGATCGTCGATCATGGCTTTCGCCGTGAGCGCGATAATCGGCACTTTGGCGATCTCCGGCTGAGCTCGGATGCGCCGTGTGGCTTCGAGACCGTCCATTTCGGGCATCATGATGTCCATCAGCACGAGATCGACGCCGGGGTGCGCTCGCAGGTGCTCCAGCGCTTCGCGGCCGTTGCGAGCGATTTCCACCTTGGCGCCCTTCGGCTCGAGCACGCTCGAGAGCGCGAAGATGTTGCGCACGTCGTCCTCGACCACCAGCACACGCCGGCCCTCGAAGACGACTTCGCGATGGCGCGCATCGCGCAGCATGCGTTGTCGGTCGGGTGGCAACGTGGCTTCGACCTGATGCAAGAACAGCGTGACTTCGTCGAGCAGGCGTTCCGGCGAGCGCGCTCCTTTGATGATGATCGAGTGCGAAAAACGCCGCAGGTTCTGCTCTTCTTCGCGTGAAAGCGAGCGCCCCGTGTACACGATGACGGGCGGAAACGCGTACGTTTCCTGCTGGGACATTTCTTCGAGCAAGTCGATTCCCGTGCGGTCGGGCAAGGTGAGATCCAGAACCATGCAGTCGAACGTGGTGCTGCGCAATTGCTCGAGCGCTTCGGCAGCGGTTCCGACCGCGAGAGTTTCTACTTCGTCGCTCGCGAGCAGCATGCAAATGCTGTCGCGGTGAACGGGATCGTCCTCGACCACGAGCACTCGGCGCAATTTCTGCGTGAATTTGGCCTCGAGCCGGCGCAGAACCGTCACGAGTTGCTCGCGTGGCACGGGCTTGAGGCCATAGCAGGCCGCGCCCATCTCTAGTGCCGTGCGCGCATAGTCGCTGGCCGAGATCACGTGCACGGGAATGTGCCGCGTCGTGGTCTCGTGCTTGAGCGTGTCGAGCACGGACAGCCCCGATCGGTCCGGTAGTCCGATGTCCAGGACGATCGCGCTCGGTTGGAAGCGCAGCGCGAGCTCGAGGCCTTCTTCGCCCGTTTGCGCCATCAACGCCTGAAAGCCGAGCTCGTGCGCCAGATCTTTGATGATTCCGGCGAAACTCAGGTCGTCCTCGATGACCAGGATGGTCCGCGCGGAAGCCGAGAGGTGGTCACGATCGTCTTCGACGGGGCTGACAATGGGCCTCGGCGCCGACTCGCGACGCGGCGCTGCAGCGGGAGTCGAGCCGATTGGGCGCCGTTCCGGGACGAACGAGGACGGCCGCGCCCGCTGAGCTGCAGGGCCGGGGTCTTCGAGCACCAAGCGCTCGGGGACGAGCAGCGTGAACGTGCTGCCGCGGCCCGGCGAGCTCTCCACGCTGAGCTCGCCCCCGAGTAGCCGCGCCAGATCGCGTGAGATGGACAGGCCGAGTCCGGTGCCGCCGTACTTGCGGTTGGTCGTGCCGTCGGCTTGACGGAACGCTTCGAAGATCACCTCCTGCTCGTGCGGAGCGATGCCGATGCCGGTATCCTGCACGACGAACGCCAGGCGGCCGTCGCTAGCGCGGCGAACCTCCAGTGAAACGCTGCCGGTGTCGGTGAATTTGAGCGCGTTCGAGAGCAGGTTCTTGAGGATTTGTTGGAGGCGCGTGGCGTCGGAAAGCATCGAGGGCGGCACGCCCGGCTCGATGGCCGTGCTGAACGCGACGCTCTTATCGCGCGCGACCGGCTCGAACGTGTTCGCGAGCTCACCCAGCATACGCGAGAGCACGATGTTGCCGGTTTGTACATCGGCCTTGCCGGCCTCGATCTTCGACAGATCGAGCACGTCGTTGATCAGCGTGAGTAGATCATTACCCGCGGAGTAGATGGTCTGCGCAAACTTCACCTGCTCGGCGGTCAGATTGCCTTCGCGGTTGTCGAGCAGGAGCTTGGCCAGGATCAGCGAGCTATTCAGGGGGGTCCTGAGCTCGTGCGACATATTGGCCAGAAATTCCGATTTGTAGCTGTTGGCCCGTTCCAGCTCGCCCTTGCTGCGTGCGAGGTCGTCCTTTTGTTGCTCGAGAGCCTGAGTTTGTTCCTCGAGTTGCGAGTTGATCTGCTCGAGCTCTGCCTGCTGATTTTCGAGGGCAGTTTGCGACTCCTGGAGCGTGCGGCTCTGCTGTTCCAGCTCCTCGTTCTGAACCCGCAGCTCTTCTTGCTGCGTCTGGAGCTGCTCGGCTTGTCGCTGCGTTTCGTCGAGCAAAGCCTGCTGACGTTCGCGGTAATTCACCGAGCGTACGGCGGAGGCGATGGACTGCGAGATGCGCGGAAAAAGATCGAGCGCGAGTGGATTCAAGCCATTCAGAAACCCGAGCTCGACCACGGCCTCGACTTTTCCGTCGGCGCTCGCGGGTGCGATCAGCAGATCGCTCGGCCGGTGCGTTCCCAAGCTGGAACGAACGTTGCTGTAGTTGTCTGGAACGTCGCTCACGTGCATGAGGCGATTGTCTCGCAACGCTTGGCCCACGAGCCCCTCGCCCGGCTGGATCGAGGCGGATGCGGTCGCCTCGGGGTCGAACGCGTAGGAGCCGAAGCGGTGAAACGAGCCGTCGACGTTGCTCACGTACATCGCGCCGACGCGGGCGCCGAGATTTTCAGCGAGCTCAGTCAGAACGTTGTTGGCTAGCTCTTCGTGTGATTGCTCGCCTTCCAAGCGCGTGCTGAGCTCGCTGTGAATCCGGTTCAGGCGCTCCTGCCGCTGGATCTTGAGTCGGCTCAGGATGAATTGCCGGCCGATGAAGGCGGCGACCCACATGGTGACGAAGCCGAAGGTGCGATTCAGCTCCGAGTATCTCGCTTCGGGCGCGATCGTGGCCATCGAGAGTACGAAGTCGACCACCAATAGAATCGTGCAGGCGGCGGCGGTGAAGAGCGGTGCGCTCGGTCGCCACGCGAACGTACTCAGCCCGATCGGGACGAAGTAGAGCACCCAGACGGCAATCCCGAGGGCCAGGAAGCGGTCCGCGACGAACACGGCCGCCGCAGAGACCGCGACGGCCACGTAGAGGTTGTCGGAGGACGGGCGCGTGGACGGGATTGTGGTGGGCACGGGCTTCGCGGATGTATGGCCAATTGGCCGCCTTCACAAGGGCAGGCCCGAAAACACCGCGTAAGTTCAGGCCGTCGGCCCTTTGTTGCCCGTCCGACTGGACCCGATTGGCGCGACGCTACACAATCGTTCGATTGTTATGAGACTTGGGTGGTCGTTGACCGTGGTGCTGTTGGCGGGAGCGTGCGCCAAAGCTGGTAACGACTCCGAGGGCGCGGGCGCTGGCGTCGACCTTCCGCTCGATGGCGGTTCGGGCCGCGGCGGTTCCGCCGGCAGCTCCGGCAGCTCTGGCAGCTCCGGTACCGGCGGGCGCGCGTACAAGGACATGTCACCGCCTCTCGGTCAGCCGTTGCCGGCTGGCACATCGGGAACGTGGGTGTGGCACGAAGAGCCGGCCTCGAAATGCCGGGATGGATCCACGGCTGGCTACTGGGTCAAACGCAGCACGACCTCGCAGGACCTGCTCTTCTACCTCGAGGGCGGCGGCATTTGTTTCACTCCAGAGCTCTGTAAAGATTTCAATGCGGCGAACGTGCGCGAGCGCATGCACGGTGAAGTGTTCGCCGTGGATCCGGAAAACCCGCTCGCTCTACGCAAAGAGAAGACGACGAGCCCGGTCCGGCCGTTCGAACGCGGCATCTTCGAAAC
>DATHEN010000813.1:0-5062 GCA_035318565.1 Polyangiaceae bacterium | reverse complement strand
AGCTGCTCGATCGCGGTCCCGCTGCCCACGAAAGAACGCGCTTCCATGCGCTGGACGCGATAGCGCCGGGCCTGTACCTGGCGGTGGTCAATGCCTCGATTGCACTCTACAACGGCATGTATGCCGGCACCGACCCCGCCGCGTATCGACGCTGCGACCCGAACAACTCGAGCCTGGGCATGCCCGAGCAGCACAGCGGTCACCGCTTCTGCGTGGACGCGACCAAGACGCCGCTTGCGCTCAATGAACAGGGGCAACCGCACCTGATCGGAGGCTGGGCGGAATGGACCACAGAGCAGTACAGCGCGTGGGGCGTCATGCAGGCTGCCACGGCGGGTGCAGAACCCGCTCGCGTCAAGACCTGGTCGGACTGGGTGAAGCGCGTGTGGCCGTAGCGGCATGCAACGGGTTGCAGGCAGGCGCACAGTCAGGATTGGGGCAAGGTGTCACCGGCCCGGCGGCGACCGAAGCGTCGCGTGCGCAGCTCGCAAGAAACGGCGTAGCCGAGCTCGACAGTTGTTGCCCCTCACACGATTCTGTAGCGGAGCTTCGCCGCCGCCGTGCCCAACCTCAGTGCGAGCGCCGGATCGGAGAGGGCTCGGTTGAAGATCGGCGCATTCGGCATGGCCCCTTGTGCGCGCTCGAAGAAGGCTATGCTGGGCTGATTGCCATGCATCGATGATGGGTAGTAGATGCCCTCGACATTCGGGTATGTCGCGTAGATGAGCTTCGACCACCTTTGTGCGCGCGGTCTCGGGCCTGTGTTGATGGCCATCGAGGCGCCTGCTCTCGTCGGCCAGGCTCCGGTGAGGTCGAGAAGATGTACGACTCGAACTAGATCGAAGCCCACGAGCCAGGGCGCGCCGTTAACTTGATCGATCACCCTCGTCACCTGGAACACCTCGGCGAGGCAGGTCAACGGAATCGCAGCAGCGTAGAGGATACCGCGCGCCTGGAGCCGTGCGGGCTCTTCGTGGTGATCAAATCGTGAGTTCGTCGGCCCGAAGAACCTGAAGCCGTTCCAAGTTGCTGGATACGCGCCGCCTGCGAAGTAGATCCTCCAGAGGCGCGTCCGAGCCGGAAGCACCTTGACGTCCGCAGCCGCGGCGAGCGCGCCGGGCGGCTCGGGGAACTTGGGCATCGCGACGTCAAACCTCTGTGGCGAGCTTCGCGACGACCTCTGGTTCTAGCCCAGCTTCGAGCCAGGCGATCGGCGTCACAGATTTCTCGTCTTTGCCGACGACCAGGTCTTGATGCGGGCTCGTCAACCACGTGTAGACCGACAACGGATGGGCCTCGGCGCTAAAGCGTGGCAGCACCTTGTTGAGGTTCCTGACCAGGCGCCCCTTCCTCGCGAACTGAAACCTAGGAATACGCCATGCACGCCCGCCGACCTTTACTCCGTAGAGGGTTCGGACATCGGGCGACAACCGCTGGCGAAGCCTCCCCGTGCTCACCTTGAGCTCGCGTGCCGCCTGGTCCAGGGAAAGGCTCTCGCGGAGTAGTAGTTCCAGCTCGATGCCCGCGCGCTCGAGTGGGTATGCTCCTTCGGGCTTCTCGACGAGCCCTGCCTCATCGAGAAGTTCGGCTTCTCCAGAGGCAAGGGGCGGCGGAGGCAAGGGCGCTCGGGCCGTGAGCCTCTCGGCTGCGACGTCCGCACCCATCAGAAGCGTTCGAAGCGCTTTGACGTCCGGGGCGCGACCGTGAACGGACGGACGCCCGACCAGGGCTCCTGCTGCGCTGAGGACGACGACGAGCACCTCCCCTGGCTCGACACCGGCCGCCGCCTCTTCCAAATGAACGTGGACCGACCGTGCCCGCGCAGGAATCTTCTTAGCGACACGCCGAAGAGCCGCAACGCCCTTCGCTTCCTCACCAGTCAGCTTGACAGTACTTTCGGCCATGTCGAAACGGTCCTTCCTAGCGATGTGACCACATCGTTAGTTACCGTTAGTCTGCCGCAGCTGGAAGCCACGCGCAACCCTGCCGTCGCGGTAGCTCTCTTGTAGCGGGTAAGGGCCTGGAAACCGCTGGCCGAACCTCAAATAACGTCTGGTACGAAGCGCAGGGTCGCGAGAGGCGGCCGGACGTAGTTTGGATCTGCGTCTTGAGGTGGGGGTAGCTGCACCGGTTCGGGTGTCAAATCTTCGTACGGAATCAGGCCGAGGAAGTGGCCGACACAATTGATGCGCGCTCGGCGCTTGTCGTCTGCCTCCACGACCCACCACGGCGAGTCGTGCAGGTCCGTGTACTTGAACATTTCGTCCTTGGCTTTCGAATAGTCTACCCAGCGCTTTCGCGACTCGAGGTCCATCGGGCTCAACTTCCAGCGCTTGATGGGGCTGTGGTTGCGCGCTTGAAAGCGGTTCTCTTGCGCCTCATCGCTCACCGAAAACCAGTACTTGATCAGGATGATGCCGGAGCGAATGAGCATGCGCTCGAACTCGGGCGCGGACCGCAAAAATTCCCGATACTCTTCTTCGGTGCAAAAGCCCATAACTCGCTCGACGCCCGCGCGATTGTACCAGCTGCGATCGAACAGCACGATCTCCCCTGCAGCCGGCAGGTGTTCGACGTAACGCTGGAAGTACCACTGGGTCCGTTCGCGCTCGGTCGGAGCCGCGAGCGCCACTACGCGGCACAAGCGTGGACTGATGGCCTCGGTAATCCGCTTGATGGCGCCACCCTTGCCAGCTGCGTCGCGGCCCTCGAACACCACCACGACTCGAAGACCACGGTTTTTGACCCACGCGGCGAGCTTGACGAGCTCCGCCTGCAACCGGACGATCTCCGCGTCGTACACCTCGCGCTTGAGCTTCCTTTTCTTGCCGGGCTTGTCTTCTGCGGCGGCCAAGCTCTTGTCCTGCGCGGTTCGTGCCGCGTCAGCGTCGCTCTTTTTGCTCATCGATCGTCCTTCTTTTCGCGTCGCTCCGGCGCCCGCCAATGAGTCGATCGAAGGCGGGCAGCCATCCTCACCTACCATGGGGAGGCGTTCTCGCCAGGCACATGTGCCCGTGCGCGGGCCGCTGCGAGCCACCCCAGTGTTTGAAAGTCCGTTGCGCCCGCGTGGGCACCGTTGTTGTCTGCCGCGGCCATGAGCCTGCTAGAGCTTCGCGTATCGCCCCTCGAAGGGGCGGACGTCTATCGCACACTCGAGTTCTCTGGAACCCACTCGCTTCACGATTTGCACTTGGCAATTCAGAGTGCGTTCGGGCTCGATGACGACCACGCCTACGCGTTCTTCATGAACGGCAACCCTTGGGACACGGAGTTCGGATACTGGAGCTCGCCCGAAACGGCCGCCGAAAAATCAGCCGCGGAGGCCACGCTCGATGACCTCGCGCTCTGTCCAAACAAGAGATTTCTCTATCTCTTCGACTACGGCGACGAACATCTTTTCGCTGTCCGCGTCGTGCGCGTTGGCGCGGGCGAACGCGGGCCTTCTGGGCCGAAACTCGTGGCCTCGGCAGGCGAAGGGCCTGTTCAGTATCCAGAACTCGATGGGCCGGAAGAGCCTGCGTGCGCGCACCATGCTCCACCCGATCCCGCACTGGCCGACCTGGCTCGCCGTCTCGGGCCCCTCGTGCAGCTCTGGAGCGATGACAACCCCGAGGACGACGACTACCACGATGAGGATGAGGACGAGGACGAGGACGAGGACGAGGACGAGGACGAGGATGAGGATGACAACGACATCGATAGTCCCGGCGACGCGGTTACTACCGCTTCGAGCGACGCGGCTCTCGCTCCACGACCCAGCCTCCGCCAAGAATACGATCTGGCATTAGAGCTGCTCGAACGGTGCAACAACGACGCGGCGCGCATCCATCAGCACATCGAGCATGTGATTGAGGCCGACGTGTTCGGCTGGCTCATCGCCCTGCCCGACCGACTCGCAGACGAAGAAGAGCTGCAGCTTGCCATCAGCTTGACCGAGCGACTGCTCGTCATGATGCCGGAACCCCCACTGCGCGCAGCACTGGGCAATTACCTCGCCGCTGATGGGCAGAGCGCCGAGGCACGAGCCTTGCTCGATGCACTGCTGCGAGAAGAGCCCGAGGACCCGTTCGTCGCCTATCGCCTCGCGTCGATCCTGCTGGAGCTGGGCGACTTGCCACGTGCGGAACAATGTTATCGGGACGCGCTCCGCTTTGCGGGCTCGGATCGCTGGTTGCGAGAACACGCTCACGAGGATCTCGTCGCGCTACTGCGGGACCAGGGCCGGAGCGAGGACGCAGCTGCTGTAACACGTGCCGAAGAGAGCCGAGCGGCGCATGCGGCACGGCAGTCTGCTTCGTTACTTTCGCCAAGTCAGCCCATCACGGTCGACGCGAAGCCAGGCCGCAATGATCCGTGCTCCTGCGGCAGCGGCAAGAAATTCAAGAAGTGCTGCGGCATGAACTAGCACTACTGCGACAGTCCTTGGCAGGAGCAGATCACGATCCGCCTGAGCAGCCGCACGGCCACACAAACAAACCGGCGCGACTAGACGCGCGCAGATAGGGACCGGTCATCGCGTTGGTGGCGCGCGGTCACGCGCTTTGACCGGAAGCCCGAACGCAGGGAACCTCAGCGGATTTACAGAGCGGGTTTAGGCATGACGCCATCGAGCCGATAGTCCTTTCAGAGGTTCGCTGCTCTGACGCTTCGTTACAGTGCGTCTACCTCGACGCCGATCATTGCTCCCAATGCCCATGCCGGAGTCACCGGCACGACGCTTTCACCAGCGCGGCTCGTCGCACTGACCGCGCCAGCTGCCACGAAATCGGCCGTGAGATCGGCGCGTAGTCTCAGGCGCGCGCGCTCGGGCAGCGCCATACCGAGGTAAACACCTGCTCGGCCCTCCGCGCTGCTGCTGACTTGCTGGTCGCGATGATCGACCGCTGCGACGAACAGGCGCGCCCCTACGAGCAGCGCTGCGTTTTCCAGCGGCTCGCGACGACCAACACCGATGCCGAGCGCCAGAGCGCGCGCATCGCGATCCGACGGAACGTGGTTCGACACGTCCGTGTAGTGCAGCTCGTAGACGCCCAGCACGCCGA
Organism: Polyangiaceae bacterium; assembly: GCA_035318565.1. Taxonomy (GTDB): domain Bacteria; phylum Myxococcota_A; class Polyangia; order Polyangiales; family Polyangiaceae; genus DATDJP01. The sequence continues at coordinate 20 of DATHEN010000813.1, read as the reverse complement.
GCTCCCAACGCCCTACTCGG
>DATHEN010000812.1:0-2583 GCA_035318565.1 Polyangiaceae bacterium | reverse complement strand
AGAACATCGTGCCAAAGCGTGAAAACGCGAGCTCGAACGGACCGCCCAGATCGGCTGCGCCCACGTCCGCTACGGCGAACTCCGCCTTCGTCTCGCCGGCAACGCGAGCGTCTTCGCGTGCCACCTGGATGAAACGCTCCGCGCCGTCGACGCCGACCACACGCGCACCTGAGCCGAGCTTCCGCGCAATCTCGAGCGTCGTGTCCCCGAACCCGCAGCCCACGTCGAGCACACGGTTCAGCGTCGCCGGGACATGTTGATCGATGGCAAGGGTTCCGTGATAGCCGAGTCCCTCGGTAACCAGCTTGCGAAAACGGCTGAACTTGTCGAACAGAACCGTGTTCCAGGCTTCAATCGCCTCTTGATTCGGGTCAGCGCCGTCGAACATGACCAAGATGTTGGCGAGCTCTTCGGGTAAGGGCAAGCGTCAGCCGGCACAAACCGGCTACACTGCGCAAAATTCCATGCTCTCGAGCTCCGACGAACAGTGGATGGCTCTGGCGCTCGCTGAAGCCGAGCTCGCGACGGCGCACGGCGATGTGCCCGTGGGCTGCCTGGTGGTCGGCGCCGACGGACGCGAGCTCGCCCGCGCACACAATCAGCGGGAAGTCGCAGGCGATCCCACGGCCCACGCCGAGGTGCTCGCCCTACGTGAGGCGGCGCGCGCCGTGGGCCACTGGCGCCTCGAAGGAGCGAGCGTGTACGTGACGCTCGAACCCTGCCCGATGTGTGCCGGCGCGCTGGTGAACGCCCGCATCGCGCGGCTCGTCTACGGCGCCGACGATCGCAAGGCCGGTGCGGTGTCGTCGCTGTTCAAACTCGGCACGGACGTGCGTCTGAATCACCGCTTCGCGGTCGTCTCCGGCGTGATGGCCCAATCCTCCGTGCAGCTACTGCAGGCGTTCTTCGCGCGCCTGCGTGCAGCCGGAGAGCGCTGACGAACCGCTGAGCTCAATCGTGGGTTTGCGCCGGCGGCTGCAGCGGACCGAACGACGCCTCGTCCGGCGGCACACTTCCGGCATCTTCACGGACGGTGCGCGGCGAGTACGGCACACCGAACGTGACTTGTTCGAGCAACGCATCCGCTAGTTCGTCCTCGCTAACGCGCCGGATCTTGAAACCGATGTACATGAGCTTCCGCAGGTAGCCCATCCAACCGGGCGTCACTTGTCCATCGGCCCCAAAGCGTTGTTGCTTCGGATTCGGCAGGATCGAAGCCATGTACAGCGCTTGGCCGAGCGACAGCTGCGAGGGACTGGTGTTGAAATAGTACTGCGCAGCCGGCCCCACCCCGTAGATACCCGGAGCGAATTCGATCACGTTCAGGTAGAGCTCCATCATCTGTTCCTTGGTGAGCTCTTGCTCGAGGAGCTGCGTCAGGACGGCCTCCTGGAACTTGCGTGCCAGCGTCTTCTCGCGGCCCAGATAGAGATTCTTCGCGAGCTGCATGCTGATCGTGCTCGCGCCGCGCACGAAGCGCTTGCTCCGGATGTTCTCGCGAATCGAATTGCGAATCGCCTCCGGGTCGAAGCCAGAGTGCCTGAAAAAGCCGCCGTCTTCGCAGATCAGCACGGCCGTTTCCATGTACGGGGAGATGGCACGATAGGGAACCCAGTCCGCGCTGCCGGGGCCGCTGAACACGCGCATCACTCTGCCGTCGCCGGCCATCACCTCGCGTTCCCAGGGCTGCGCGAAGCGCGCCGGAGCTATAGCCTCGGGAGCCGCCGTAATGCGGCAGTCGTTGGCGATGTTCCAGTCGAGCCGCATCGCATCGAGCTTTTGGGTGTCGACGTCTACGTGCGCGTCGAAGGTAAAAGTGCCGGTCACGCGCATGTCCGAGAGCATGGGAGCGAAGCCGTGCGGGATCGACTCGTGCAAGTCCTGGCACGCAATCAAGGGCACGTGGGCCTCCATCACGACTCGAGCGTGATCCGCGCTGCGCTCGAACTCACCTTGCCCCTTCAAACGCAATTTTCCGAACTGAAGCTCGCTCGGCTCGAGACGCACCCGGCTGCCATCCAGTGCCATATGACCCGCGCCGCGTAACCCGAGCTCGATCCCGCTCAGCGCTTGAGAAGCCAGCGCCCGGTGACGCAGCGAAAGCTCGCGCACGCGCCCTTCGCCCGCGAAGCGCAACACTTCACCGTCAGCCGAAAGCGCGAGCACCCCCTTGCCGAACAGGGAAGCCCGCTCCACCTGATGCAAGCCGAAATCACCCTCCTGCACGCCCAGCGACCCGACACTGACGGGGCCACCCTCGAGCTCGATTTTGACCTCTCCGGCGGCGAGCGGCACGACCAGCGCCAAGGTGAGCGGCTTGTCGACTTGGCTAGTGGGGGTCAAGCTCACGCGCAGCGATTCCGGACCGCGCACCGCGCGGAGCGCCGCCGGGCCGATGTTCAGCGTCTCGCCGGCACGCCGGAGTTTGAGGCGCACGGCCGGTGCTTCAGCCCGAGCATCCGGCAGCGTAGCTCTCGCGATCTGTCCGGCCACGCTCGCGAACGCTGACCGGAACCTCCTCACCTCACCGGCGGCACGCACCGGTAAGAAGGCCGATTGCGCGGAGCCCGCTACCGGCTGAGC
>DATHEN010000811.1:0-6047 GCA_035318565.1 Polyangiaceae bacterium | reverse complement strand
GCTGGACAATCTCCTCCGGGGTCGCGCCCATGTCGAACGCGATCACGATAGAATCCAACGTGACCCGAGTGCCTGCAACACGCAGGACACCGTCCGAGTCTTCAATGAGCGGCGGAGGCCTTGCTTCGAAAGCCTGCATTAAGAAAGCGTAGCTCGAAGGCGCTCAGCAGACCAGATAGCTCGGAGCCTGCATCCGCGTCTCCACGAACCCGCTTCTCGGGGCCGTCTTTCTTGCGCTGCGCCCATCCCTGTCGCGGCGCGGCTTCATTCGAGGCGGTCCGAGCCCGAAGTCGCGAACATCGACCCGTGGCGCGATCCGGACTGATGGCCGTCTTGTAGAGCTGGCTGCAGGGCGTTTCAGCGAGGCACAACGAACAGCTCAGGAGCGACGACTCGCCCTCCAGGTAGAGCTCGAGGCCCTTGGCGAAGTCGACCAACATGCCGGTCAGAACGAGCTCTGCCCGCGCGGTTCGGGTAAGAAGGCCGCGAGGTGCGGCAAGGTTATATGACGACGAAGCGCAACCGACGCGACCCCTATTCGTGGACAGTCGTTCGCCTGCCCGAACGCGACCTCGCAGAGCGCGTGCTCGAACTTGCCGCGCCGCTGCTCGAAAGGCTCGGCCCGGCGCCGGCCATCGACGACGGACGCGCGGCGATGCGCTGGCGGTAACGTTCTGGAACGCAAGCGTGCTCGCTTCGAAGCGCTGGGAGCACCCGAGGGTCAAAGAACTGAACGACCTTCGGAAGCGCATGCGCGGGCGGCAAGCTGCACCGGCGATGCCGATCTTCGACCTACTCGCGGAGCGCTGACGCGAACACTGGCTCGGCCAACGGCTCGTCGCGAGCTGGACCTACGACGCGAACGAGGCTTGCAGCCTAAGTCGATCGATTTGGCCTCTCGCGGGCCCTAACCGTCGAGCAGCGCGCGGAGCTCTTCTGCCGTGAGCTTCGCGGCTCGGTCCGACTCTTCTAGCAGAGAATCGGCGAGCTCGCGTTTGGTGCAATGGAGCTCGAGGATGCGCTCTTCGATGGTTTGCGCCGTGACAAGGCGGTAGACGGTCACTGGACGGGTTTGGCCGATGCGGTGTGCACGATCGGACGCTTGCGCTTCGACGGCCGGGTTCCACCAGGGGTCGAGGTGGATGACGTAGTCGGCGGCGGTGAGGTTGAGACCGAAGCCGCCAGCGCGCAGGCTAATTAGAAAGAGATCACCGTCGCCGGCTTGGAACGCCTCTACCGCTGCCTTCCGCTGAGCCTGAGGCGTCGCTCCGTCGAGGTATTGGTAGGCGATCTGGCGTTCGTCGAGGGCGCGGCGAACCAGGCCGAGCATGTCGACGAACTGGCTGAAAACCAGGGCGCGATGCCGCCCCTCGATGAGCTCGGAGGCCAGCTCGATGAAGCTCGCGAGTTTCGAGCTCGCAAGCGATGTGCCTGGCGCGACGAGCTCGGGATGGCAACACAGGCGGCGCAGGCGTGTGATTTCGGCGAGGATCTGGAAATGGTCCCGCGGGTCGTCCTTGTTGCGCGCATTCGCGACGGTGCTGAGCTTTTCGATGGCTGCGCGCCGCAGGGTCTCGTAGAGCGCGGCTTCGGCCGGGCTCAGGTCGACGGTGCGGCGGATCTCGGTGAGCTGCGGTAGTTCCGTCAAGACCTGGGCCTTGGTGCGCCGGAGGACGAAGGGCTGGATCAAGCGGCGCAAGTTGCGCCGCGCGGCAGCGCCGGCGTCTCCCTCCGCCGCGAGTGGGAAGCGTTTGCTGAAGCTCGAGCGCGGACCCAGGAGCTCCGGCATCAGAAACCGAAAGATGCCGAAGAGATCGCCCACGTGGTTCTCCACTGGTGTTCCCGTCGCGGCAACGCGCATGCGCGCATCCAAACCGCTGGCGGCCTTGGCGCGCAGGCTATCCGAGTTCTTGATGAACTGCGCTTCATCGAGCACCGCAGTGCCGAAGGTGATCGCCTGGAGTTTTTCAGCGTCCTGTTGCAGTAGTGCATAGCTCGTGATGACGAGCTTTCCCGGACCGAGGCCCTCGAGCTGAGGCTCTCGCCCGATCCCAGAGTACCAGCGGACCTCGAGCGACGGCGCGAAGCGCGTGATCTCGTCGCGCCAGTTGTCACACACCGACGTTGGCGCGACGACCAGGGCCGGGCCAGTCTTCACGCGGTGCAGCAACAACGCCAGGATCTGGATAGTCTTGCCGACGCCCATGTCGTCGGCGAGGCACGCTCCAAGCTCGAGCTCAGCAAGCCGCGCTAGCCAGCGAAAGCCATCCTGCTGATACGCGCGGAGCTCCGCTTGAAGCGCACGCGGAACCCGAAACTTTCGAGAAAAGGCCGCCCCGAGTCGATCACGGAACTCCCCCGCTGCTTCATCCAGCTCGAAACCCGAGCCCTCCGCCAGGAGCGGCTCGAGCGCCGAAAGAGCGCTCTTGGAGAGGGCAACTCCCGCGCCGGCGCGTTTGGCTGGACCGCGTGGGCCGTCGGGAACTTGCGCCGCAGCCATGGTTTCGAGCGTGTCCAGGAGCTCTTGCTCGAGCTCGACGTAGTCGCCGCTTTGCAGCCGGATGAAACGGCCAGGAGAAGCAACGAGCAACTCCAGCAGCTCCCTCAGCCCCAAGCTGAGCTCAGCGTCGACCGCGACTTCTCCGGTGGCGAGGAAGAAGTCGCTGGCGCGCGTCACGCCGCCGCGCAGCCCTTTGCGCGAGACGCGCGCCCGCAAGCGGAGCGGCGTTCCGTGCGGCCACTCGACGTGAACGCTCGCCTCCAGATCGCGAAGCTTCGAAATCAGCTCAAGGCAAGCGAGCGGATCCGCGAGCTCGTACGCGAACTCCCCGACCTCCGCGCTCGCGAGCACATCGCAATGCGCGAGCGCTTGCTCGCTGAGCCGGCGCTCGGCATCCAGGTCTCGGTCGGCCTGGACCGCCGCACCGTCGACGCGTGCAAGCAGTGTCGGAGCTCCCTGGCCCGGCTTTACGTGAGGGCCATGAGGACCGAGCGGACGCGCGCTAACCGCCACGGAAAGTCCATTCCCGCGCGGCGCGATGCGCAGCCAGGGCCGGGCGTCCGCGTCCACCTTGCTCGCGCTGCTCGACTCGAACGACTGGACCGGCATCAAGTGACTGAGCTGACCCAGCACAACGAGCGCGCGTGCCTGCTCTTCGGCCGGCAAGCTCAGCCCAGCGCCGAGCCATGCCAAGATTGGCTCGGCTTCGGCGTTCAGCGCGTAGACGAACAGGCGGTGACCTTCGCGCCGCACCTGCAGCGCGCCTCGGAACTCTGGAGGATCGACGGCGATCGTCAGCATCGGACCCGCGCTGCGCACGACCAGTTGAACTTGACCGCGCAGGACCTCCACGGGCGTGTCTTCCTCGTCGACGAGCACGCGCGGATGTCCAACCAATGCCAGGAACGCTTCGGGCAGGAGGAAGTGGCGCGTCTGCGGGTAGCCGCCGTAGATCTCTCGCTCCTCGCGCGCGTAGGCCGCGACGCGCGCGTCTTCCGGGGGCAGCGTCGCGCGCCGGGCGGAGCCATGCAGGAGGTGTTTCACGGCGAGCTTTCGGCCGCGGCTCCAGCCGCTCCCCACGCGCTTCTGCAGGTACGGTTCGACGAACCCAATCTCGGGCAACACGCGCCAGATCAGGCGTTCGTCGGACACGGCCGACTCTGCCGATGTCGAGCCGGTCTTGGCCGCGAGCCGCTCCAGCCCTTCCAGCGCGAGCTCCCACGGCTCTTTCGCGGCGTGCATGCGCCAGAGCGGCTGACTCCCCGGGCGAGCGGGCCGGGGTGCCGATTCGTTCCAGTCGAGAACACCTTGCGTGGTCTCGTTCGACACGCGGGCCTTCAACGCTCGCGCAGTAAACAGCGTCTCGCTCGCGAGCCAGTCGAACCGTTGCTGCGAGAGGACATCCGCGAGCGACTCACCGCGTCCCACCAGATACTCCGACATCGACGAGGAGGTCTCGAACCAACATGCGTAGAGCATCCTCAGAGTCGTGACAAACACGTCAGGTTCTTGGTCGTCCAGTAGACCGCTCGCGTCGCCGACTCCGGCAGGAGCGCTCGCCCGCTCGGCGATCAATTTGAGCACGCGGTAGCTCGAGCGAAACGGAGCACCTTTGCGCGAGCCAGCTGTGATCAGCCGCCTCACGAGCTCCAGATCCGCGGGCTTGCCATGAGTGACCAGCGCCAGCGCGTTCAGGATCCCGACGAGTCCCGTGCCCTGCGGCGTGCCTTTTTTCGGCTGTGGAACCAGTCCTGCCGCTTCAGCGTATTCGCCAGCGATCACGCAGCGCGCCGCTGCGATGGCAGCGCTCGCTTCGCCGAGTCGCAGAGCGCCGAGCTTCTCCATCGCGAGCAAGTCCCCGCGTTCGATCGCCATTCCCGCCAGACAAACCGCACGCGCCGGTACTCGCGCCAGCCGATCCCGGCGCGCAACGAACAGCGTATTCAGCTCGCCGATATCGTCACCCAGCGCTTCACATTGTCCGAGCGCCACGTCGAGCCAGCGCTCGACGAAATCCTCCGGCAGCCGATCGAACCACGCCGCGTCGAATGGGTCGACCAATGCCGGGACCAACACCTCGCGGAGCAGTGTGAACGGCGTCACCAGCGCCGCGACCCGCTCGAACTCCGCACTCAAATTCGGACGTACTTCGGCGAGGGCGACGCGCATCTCGAAAATCCCGCGCGCGCGCCCGTCATCCCAACTCCGCGCCGGGAACAACAGCTGCAGCGCGTCGCTCGCGAGCGGCCGCAAACGTTGCTGTATGGCGCTGTGCCTCAAAATCCCCGCGCGCAGCGCCGGACGGCAGTCAAATCTCCCGCCATTCTCGTAGACCAGCTCCCGCGCCATCAATGAGCTGACGACGGGCCGAAGTGTCGTGGTGCTATGTTGGCGCGTCGAGGTCTCGCGCAGTCCTATTGCCCGCGCCAGATCCGAGATGGTGCTGATGTTGGCGGCCCCGATCAATGCGAGGCCCGTGAGTAGGGTCACTTCCTCCGAAGAGAGCTCGCGCAATGACTGCGGAAACCGACTACGGACGTCCTCGTGCACGGGCCCTAATAACGAACGTCCGAGAGAGCGACAACCCCGAGCTTCCACCAGGCTGGGCAGGCGCGTGAGGCGGCCGAAGGCGCTCTGCACGCGCAACAACTAGATCCGGGCCAGCTCGAAGGCCGTTACCTTGGAAGCATGAGCCAAGGGAATCGCGGTACATGCAGGTCCGACGAGTGCTTGGTGACTGAAATGAATGCTGTCCACCTGTTCGAACTGGCAATCGCGATGCTGTTGCTGCGTCACGAAGTTACTTGCCACCGTCACGCCAAACCTTAGACACACGTTTATGTCCAAGCTCTTTTCCGAATTCCACCTCAAAGACGTGGCGCTCAAAAACCGGATCGTGGTTTCGCCCATGTGTCAGTACTCGGCCGACGACGGCGTGCCGAACGAGTGGCATTTGGTTCATCTGGGCGCCCGCGCCGTGGGCGGAGCGGCACTCGTCATCGCGGAAGCGACGGCAGTCTCGCCGGAGGGGCGCATCACACCGGGCTGCACGGGGCTCTGGACGGACGAGCAGGCGCAGGCTTTTGCGCCCATCTTGATGTTCATCAAGCGCCGCGGCGCAGTGCCCGGAATCCAGCTCGCGCACGCCGGCCGCAAAGCGTCGGCGAATCGACCGGTGGGAAGGCGATGACCACATCCCGGCCGAACGATCCGCGAGCGTGGGAGCCGCTCGGGCCCTCGCCGATGGCATTCGGTGGGAACTTACCCCGCGTGCCTCACGAAATGGCGAAAGACGAGATTCTTCGCGTCCAGGGGGACTTCGTGGCGGCGGCGAAGCGCGCGCTGGCGGTCGGCTACGAGTGGCTGGAGCTGCATTACGCGCACGGCTATTTGGCGCAGAGCTTCTTCTCGCCCATCGCCAACAAGCGCACGGACGAGTACGGCGGCAGCTTCGAAAACCGCGCGCGCTTCTTGCTGGACACGCTGAACGCAGTACGCGCCGTCTGGCCGGAAAAGTATCCCCTGACGATCCGGCTCGGTGTCAGCG
>DATHEN010000810.1:0-2383 GCA_035318565.1 Polyangiaceae bacterium | reverse complement strand
ATGGGCGGGAGCAGGATGGGGATCCGCTGGTCGATTCAGCGGAGGAGGCCGAACCGGGGCACGGAATTGTAAGAGTGCACGCAGAAGCGTTTGGGCTGGCCGGCTCGAGACGCGCCATTGAAGCTGAGCTGTGGCGGGTTTGTCCCGGTGGCGAAGCGGCAGGCTGCCTGCCGGGCATTCGTGTGCAATCGTGGCAGGAATTGCGTCAGGCGCTTCCTTGACCTGCCGGGGAGTGAGTCGTACGATCAGGAAAACAGGAATGACGAATTGTGAAGGCGGCGCTTTTGCAATGAGTCGAAGGAACCGATAACACGAGCATGAAACGCTTCATTGCCATCACCGCGCTGTTGGTCGCGGGCTTCGCCGCCCCGGCGGCGGCACAGGGCACGGTGTCGACGTCCGCGCAGAATAAGCCCCTGGCCGACGTGGCCAAGGACGAAGAGGCGCGCCGCAAGACGGTGTCGAAACCGGCGAAGGTCTACACGAACAGCAACCTGCGCACGGACATTTCGGTGGGCGTGCCGTTGCCGCCGAGCACGCCACGCAACACGCTCATTCCAGGCAACACCAGCCCCGGGAACAACAGCCCTGGTGCTCCTGGCGCGGCCACGCCGCCCATGGATCAGGCGTACTGGGCGGACCGCATCAAGACGGCCCGGACCGCCCTCGACCGCAACCAGATGTTTGCTGACGCACTCCAGAGCCGCATCAACGCGCTCAGAACCGACTTCGTGAATCGCGACGATCCGGCGCGGAAAGCCAAGATCGAGGGCGACCTGAATACCGCGCTCGCCGAGCTCGCGCGCGTGACGAAGGAAATGGAAGATCAGCGCAAGGGCATTACCGCGATCGAAGACGACGCGCGGCGCGCCGGGGTGCCCCCCGGCTGGCTGCGTCCCGGCGCGTGAGCGCCCTCTCGATTCTGCTCGTCGAAGACAAGGACTCGTTGCGCGCGATGCTCAAGCTCGCGCTCGAGTCGCAGGGCCATCACGTCATCGAGGCGCGCGACGAGCCCGAGGCGGTGGCTGCCCTCAAGGAGTTCCAACCCGCGCTCGTGCTCTCGGACCTGCGGCTGCCGAAAGGCGACGGCATGGGCGTGCTGCGCGCCGTCAAGGATGTCGACGCCGAGCTGCCCGTCATTGTCATGACCGCGCACGGCAGCATCCAGGATGCCGTCGAGGCGATGAAGCAGGGCGCGCTCGATTTCCTGGCCAAGCCCGTCGATCCCGATCACCTGTCGCTGCTGGTGTCACGCGCGCTCGAACAGCGCCGCCTGCTGCACGAGTACCGCCTGCTGAAAGAAGAAGCGGCCGCGCGACGCGGCGGCCCGAACATCATCGGCGACTCGCCGGCGCTACGCTCAGTGATGTCCGCAATCGATCGCGCCGCCGGCACGGACACGACGGTGTTGCTGGAAGGCGAGAGCGGCACGGGCAAGGAGTTGTGCGCCCGGGCGCTGCACAACGCGAGCGCGCGCGCGAACGGTCCATTTGTCGCCATCAACTGCGCGGCCATTCCCGAAAACCTGCTCGAGGCCGAGCTGTTTGGATACGAGCGCGGTGCGTTCACCGGCGCCAACCAGCGCAAGATCGGCAAGTTCGAGATGGCGCAGCACGGCACCGTGTTCCTCGACGAAATCGGGGAGATGCCGCTGGCGCTGCAAGCCAAGATGTTGCGCGCGATTGAAACCAAGCGTATCGAGCGTCTCGGCGGGAATGCGTCGTTCCACGTCGACGTTCGCATTGTCGCGGCGACCAACCGGATGCTGCGCCAGGCCGTGGCCTCGCGCCAGTTCCGCGAAGATTTGTATTTCCGCCTGTCGGTGTTTCCCGTGACGGTGCCGCCCTTGCGCGATCGCAAGGAAGACATTCCCAAGCTCGCGCATCACTTCGTGGAGCGCGTCGCCAGGGATGTCGGCAAGAAAATCACCATCTCGCCCGAAGCGCTCGGCATGCTCGTGGAGCACACCTGGCCCGGCAACGTGCGCGAGCTGCAGAACGCGATGGAGCGCGCGGTGATTCTCGCCGACGGCGATCGGCTCCTGCCGCGGCATCTCAACCTGACGACGCAGATGGGCGCGACGGCCGATCCGTGGGACATGCTCGATTTGTCGGGATCGCTGTCGGACGTGTCGACGCGCTTCGCGGCGGAAGCGGAGAAGCGCAAGATCACGCTCGCGCTGAAGCAGGCGAGTGGCGATAAGGGCCGGGCGGCGGATCTACTTCACATTAATTTCAAGGCGCTGGCCGCCAAGCTGCGCGAGCACGGCCTCGACTAGGCGCGCAGTCCGATCTTCTTGCACGCCGCCTTGATTTCCTTCTCCGTCACATCCGTCAGTTCGACGGTCTTGCCGCGCTCAGTGGCGGCGACGAAGTGCAGCGTG
>DATHEN010000809.1:0-9500 GCA_035318565.1 Polyangiaceae bacterium | reverse complement strand
GCGCGGCGGCGTGTTCACCACACAGTTGGCTAAGCTGCCTTGCTTGCGAATGTGGTCGATCAGATTGTGGGGCGCGTCTTCAATCTCGGTGCTGAGCACGATTAGCTGAAGGTCTTTGTCCTCCGCGAACTGCCAGGTGTCGCTCTGTGTGACCGCAAAACGCACCTGATAGCCCGCATTCCGCAGAACCCGTCCGAACACTACGCGGTGCACCGGGTCGGCATCGGCGATCAACGCCGCGCCTCGGCTCGGGGGCGCGGCATTGCCCGGCGTCTCGCGCGGCAATGCGCGCAAGCGCGCGGTCAGCGCTCGAGGCTTGTCATAGGCGAGCGCGTCGTCCGCGCCCCAGCTGAGAGCGGTCGCGAAGCTCAGATCTCCGAGCTCGGGGTACAATGCCAGCACGGGGACGCGCATCAGCTGAACGTCCGCACGTGCGGCCATGGCGACGTTTTCCGCGTCAGCTTCGCCGGCGTCGATGAGAATAGCGTGAGGATTCAGGCCGCTTGCGCTGCCGGGATCCTCACACCGCTCGAAATGACACGCGGCCTCGCGCGCCGCAGCAACCAGAGCCAGGCGCCGTTCACGTCCGAAATGCCCCAGTCCCAGTACTAGCCGCTGGTTCGTCATCTGGACGAATCAACGGCCAGTCATCACGAGGCTGAAGCTCGGAGTGTGTCAGGCTGAAAAAATTTGCTGAATCTCGCCTTCGATCGACGAAGGCGCGACCTTCTTCGCCAAAGCGAGCTCTTGAATCAAGAGGCTGCGCGCTTGGTCGAGCAAGCGCCGCTCGCCGAAGGAAAGGTCCTTGTCGAACTTCAGGCGATACATGTCGCGGAGAACCTTGGCGATCTCTTGCGGGAGGCCGCTCTTGAGCATCTCCGTGTAGGCACGAAAGCGACGATTCCAAGGCTGCAGATCGACGGCGACCTCGGGGGCCCGCAAGATATCCAGGATCTTCAGCGCTTCGCGCTTCTTCATGACTGGCCGGAGACCGACGCGGGCGGCGGCTTCCGTCGGGACCATGACCTTGAGGCCCGTATCAATGATCTTCAGCACATAACAGGCAGTGATCCGTCCCCCAAGGTCCCGCTCATCGACGGCGACGACCTCACCGACGCCGTGGGCCGGATGAACGGCCATCTCCGCTACCTTGAACGAGTGCCCCGACTCCACGTTGACCGACGATTGCATACCGCCTCCCAGCTAATGGCACGCGGCCGAGCTACCTTCAGCTCGGTTCACGGACCAGCGGACCGATGTGTGCTGCGGCCTGGGAACGCGCGCTGCCGCCCCTGATGCGTCCCATCTGCCGCGGTGCAGCACGGAGCATGACTAGCACTGCTTGGTGCTTCCGGTCAATCATCCTGTAAGCCAATATCTGCAGATAATTCAGTGAAATTTCTATCGTTTCTGTACGGGAAGGTGCGACGTGTCTGGATTCTGCGGCTTCCGGACGTCGAGAAGCTCCCAGGCGTCTGCGGAAACTGCTGCACGCAGTCCGCGCGCAATCGCAGGCAACGATAACGCAACGCACAGCTCCACGTGCTCAGGGGTAACTTTGACTTGAGCAGGCCCGGAAGCCTCGTTCAGGCCCAGCAGTACGCCGGTAGAGCTTTGTGACAAGTCTTGCCAGGCGCCCAGCATGCGCGCTTCCGCGTCCAGTTCCGGGGCCGCGTGATCGCCGCTCAGCACGATGCAAGCGTCGAGCGCAGCGGCTGTTCGCGGCGTTGCTGCAATGCCCACGGCGAGGCTCTGCCCGACCAGCCCGCGCGCGGCTCGTGCCCACTCGCCTGCGAACGGGCCGGGAGCGTAAAAGCGCAGCGGCGCTCGTTCGAGGTGAGCGGGCAGCGTCGACAGCGCCGAGCCGCGCAGCGCCGGCGGTGAGCGTTTCAGGCGCCGCAGCGCAAAGCTCTCGGCCACGCGCGCCGGGGATGGGTCGCCGACCGTCACCGCCACCCACTGACCGCGGGAAACGACGAGCGTTTCCGGAGTCTGACCCACCACGCCCGTGAGCTTTTGCAGCTTGGGATGACGTGATTCGACGACAGCGCCTTGAAGCAAGCGCTCTTCGAAACGCTCTTCGACCAGCTCGTGCCCCGTGCGCATTTCGGCCATGTAAAGCGTTGCGAAATCGAAGCCTGCGATGAGGCCTTGGGTTACCGAACGCAGCTCCACGCCCGTGGTGCGAGCGTACGCAGCGAGCCGCGCTTCGGGAAGCAAGCCGGCTGCTGCCCGCGCAAAGTCAGCGTTCTGCGCGAGCTCTCGCGGTCTCGCGAGCGCGAGCCAGCGCAAGCCCGCCGCCGAGACGAAGTCCGTCAGCGGACCGACGTGCAGCGGGGGCTGCTGCGGAGGCTTCGTGGGCTCTGCGCGCGGCGAGCACGCCGCTAGTGCAGCGCAAGCGAGGGCGCAGCGGGCTCGGGCAAGCCTCAAGAAGCAACCCGGATATAACAGAAGCGCCGCTTTTTCGAGCCGACCCGCACGAGATAGCGCCGGCCGCGCGCGAGCTGCGCTCGCTCGTCGGTGACACGTTCGCCATCGAGCTCGACGCCACCCTGCTCAATCAGGCGCTTGCCCTCCGTGGTGGAAGCAACGAGCTTGGCCGACGACAGCGCCTTGGCCAGCCACAAGCTCTCTCCCTCGGTGCTGAGCTCGAGCTCCGGCGTGTCCTCCGGAATGCCGTCCGACAGGTACGACTGCTCGAAGCCCTTGCGCGCTGCTTCGGCTGCTTCACGTCCGTGAAAACGTTCGACCATCTCGCTCGCGAAGCGTGCCTTGGCCGATAGAGCGTTGCCGTCCTGTCGGAGCGCATCCACTTCTTCGGCAGGCGCCGACGATAGGAGCTCGTAAAACCGCCACACTACGTCGTCGCCGATCTGCATGCACTTGCGGTACATCTCGAGCGGCGGCTCTTGGATGCCGACGTAGTTGTCAGCGGATTTACTCATTTTCTTGCCGACGATTCGACCGTTCTCGATGCGTGAATCGATGCCCTCGAGAATCGGCGTCGTCATGACGATCTGCGGCCGCTGTCCGTAAGCGCGCATGAGATCGCGCCCGACCATCAGATTGAACAACTGGTCCGTTCCGCCGAGCTCCACGTCGGCCTCGAGTACGACCGAGTCGTAACCCTGCAGTAATGGGTAAAGCAGCTCGTGCATGTAAACGTCTCGCCGCGTGTCCAAACGCTCCTTGAAGTCGCGGCGTTCGAGCGTTCTTGCCACAGTGCGCTTTGCCGCGATCTCGATCATCTGGTCGAGCCGAAGCGGAGCCAGCCACTCGCTGTTGAAACGCACCTCGGTGCGCGCCGGGTCCAAGATCTTGAACGCCTGAACCTGGTAGGTTTCGGCAGCTTCGACGACCTGCTGGCGAGTCAGCCGCGGCCTGAGGTCATTCTGGCCGGTGGGATCGCCGAGCATCGCCGTGAAGTCACCGATCAGAAAAATCACAGCGTGCCCGAGATCTTGAAACTGCCGCATCTTCTGCATCAAAACGGTGTGGCCGAGATGCAGGTCCGGACGGGTCGGATCGAAGCCCGCCTTCACGCGCAGCGGACGCCCGCTCGCTAGACGCTCCTTCAGCTCCGCGCGTTGGTGAACTTCAACGATTCCGCGGGTGAGGAGGGCTAGTTGCTCTTCGGGCGCGCGCACGCGGGGGAAATTAGCACAGCACCTGCCGCAGGTTTGAACGTGCTCGAGCTAAACGGCAGCGATTACGCGCGCGCTCGATGAGCGCGAAGTTTCATTCGCTGCCGTTGGTCTCGTTGTCATCGTCGTCATCGTCGTCATCACTGTCGTCGCCGCCACTGATCGCGGTGTGACGGCTGCTGTTGACGAGTTCTTTCAATTCCTTGCCCACTTTGAAGAAGGGCAAGCGTTTGGCCGGCACCGGCACAGGCTGACCCGTACGTGGGTTTCGTCCGTCGTAAGGCTTGTACGGTCGGACGGTGAAGCTGCCAAAGCCGCGAATCTCGATGCCATCACCCCGCTGCAGGGCTTCGGTCATGGCGTCGAACACGCAGTTGACGACCAACTCGGCACGGGCCTTCGTCAGCTCCCCACGGGCGGCTATGGCCTCGATGAGCTCGCTTTTGGTCATCCGTAGCGGCCTCCCTCCTATGCATGTTTTTCCGTAACGCCTGAATTGTCAACGCCATTTCAGTTGGCCCTGGTGAGCTGGACGTAGTCCAACAGCGCACCTGAGCCGTTGAGCGTCGCTCGGAGCCGCTGGGGGCCAGCCCTCAGCCACACGCGCACGGGCTCGGTTCGTGAGCACGGCGCGGGCTGCTCGGGCAGCGTGTGCACCGAGCGCTGGCCGTCGACTTCCAAGACGATGCCGCGAATTGTCCCGTTCTCCGGGCTCCAGACGCTCGAGAGCAGGTACGGCCCGGCCTCGAGCACGGCCACGTCGAGCACGATGGAAATCGGAGCGTTGCTGCTGCTCCGAAGCCGTAGCCCGCGGCCCCCGGATATGCACCCGACCGCAGCATGGGCAGGATGGGCCCAGCCTCCGCTGACGTCTCGGAGGGGCCAAGCCGACTCGCCCTCGAAGCGAAGAGCGGGCCCGAGCTCCGGGACGTAGGGGTGCAGGCTGCCGGCGGCGCCCGGCTGAAACGGGTCGTACGAGTACAAGTAACTCGGCGGCCGGCCGAGCTGGTTCCACAGCACGGCGTCATTGGCGTCCCGGTGCGCGCGCGCCACCAGCACGCCGAGCTCGGGACGTGAGCCGGGCACATGCGCCAGGTTGAAGCCGTGGTCGGTCGTGACGAACACCAGGCCACGGTCCACGCCGCTCTGCTCGAGCACCTGGGGTTCGTACATGGGTCGTCCACCCTCACGCTCGGCGAGCGCGCGGTGCGCGTAGCTCGTGTGTAGACCGAAACCGGTCAGCGCGAGCGGCGCGAGAAAGCGTTCGCAGCCGAGGCGCACGGCTGCCCACGCGACGAGCACGTGCTCGAGCGGCAAGACGTCCGCAAGGAAGCGCGCGCCCCCGCCCGGGTAATTGCCCGGAAAATAGAACGGCGCGTACGCGAGCACGAACAACGCCAGAGTCGCGGCCAGCACGCGTACGCCGCGCAGCCTGCGTCCGAGCACGACCGCAATCGGCAGCAGCAGCGCGATCGGCTCGGCATTGCCGATGTCGATCAGATTCAGCAGCACGCGATGCGACGTGGTGAGCAGCGCGGCGCCGAGCCCGTAACCCTCCGGTAAGACTCTGGCGACGGCGTCTGCGTGCTCGTAGCGGCAGCCGATGCCTTGACCGAAACCGTAACGGAAGCAGCCCGGCGGTCCATCAGCGAGCGCATAATAGTGATACTGCGCCGAGCTGAACCAATGGCCGGTTGCGGCGTGCTGGTGGAGAGCCAGCAGCGCCACGCCCGGGACGACACCGAGCAGGAACAGTCCGCCCCGGCGAAAGCGTCCCGCCGCCTGCTCGGCCAGCACGAATCCCGCGATGAGCGCGCCCGCAGCGCCGCTCAGCGGGCGCGTGGCAATCAACCATCCGCACGCGACTCCCGCGATCAGCGGCCAGTATCGGGTACCGCGCAGGGACGCGTACAGCAGAATGCACAAGAGCAGCGCGCACAGAGCGTGCGACATCGTGTCTGCCGTGTGGTAGCGCAGCGCCGCGCACAGCGCCGAAAGCAGCGCTGCCAGGATCGCCACGTCGCGGCGCTCGAAGACGCGCAGCGCGAGCGCGTACGTCGCCAGGACCAGCGCGAAAGCCAGCGCCGGCCCGACGGCGAGTGGAAAGCCGACCTTGAAGCCGAGCGCCAGCAGCGCGGGCCAGCCCGGCGGAAAGATCACCGCCAGCCGGTCGCTGTCGGGCGGCGACGTCAAGAAGCGGCCGCGAAACGCCGCGGACGGCCAGGGGACGTCGAAGGCGAGCTCGCCTCGTGACAGCGCGCGCGCTTCCAGAAAGTAACTGGTGGCGTCGACGATGCGCGGCCCGCCGCGCAGGTAGTGGACGATGTACCCGGCCGAAAGCAACGCGGCCAGGAGTGCGAGGCCGAGCGTCAGACAGCGCGCGCCACGCGGATCGAGCTGGCGCAGCCAGAGGGTCGTCCTCGAGCCGAGTGCGAGTAACAAAAGCGCTGCGCAGCAAGCGACCCAGGCTACGCCGTCCGGCGGTAGCCCGAACGTGGTGAAGGGATTCTGCCCGAACGCCTGCGGCATGGTTCGGGCGTCAACGCTGCTCGAGCGCCCACACGTGATAGAGGATGCGCTCGGCGCGCAGCGTATGCAGCTCGATTTCCAGGCGCTCGCTCACGACGGAGCTCGGAACGCGGAGCGACACCTCCTGCCAGTTGTCCGAGCGCGTGAGCTCCAGTGTCCCGATTGGCTTGCCGTTCACGCGGACGGCGAGCGCCGAAGGGATGGCCGGCGCCACCCGCAGCACCAAGCGCACGCTGCGGGACGCACGGAAGCCCGAGAGCACGAACGACTCCCGCGCGCCCCCCGGCAGGATACGGCCCGCGTCCCACAAGTCCCGGCGCGCTTCGCTGGGATGCGGCAAGAGCTTCATGTCCACGTGTCCGCGCGCGCTTTCGGCGATGCGATAGTCGTGCGTGGTTTCGCTGATCAAATCGGCCAGGTCGAGTGAGTCGACCAGCCGTTCAGCGGGAAGCTGAGAGAACACGCGCGCGCTGTCCGTGAGACTCTGCCAATTCGCGCGATAAACGACCTTGCTCGGGCCGCCACAGATGACGTTGCCGCGCACGGGCACTTCACCGCCTTCGATCCGTTCGCCAAACCAGAGCGGAAAGTTGCCCCACCAGGAAGGATAGATCGCGAGCACGTCGGGGCGATCTTGCGGCGGTATGCGTTCGATGAGCTCGATGCCCGCGGCCACGCCGAGCTGCGTGGCGCGCGCAAATGGCAGCTTGTGATAGCCACCGAGCCCGATGATATCGAGGGCCGGCAAGTCGGACGCATAAGGGATGGCTCCCGCGTCGCCCACCAGTACGCGTTCGGGCAGGCGTTGAAAGTGACGCAAGATTCTGCCGGTGCGCACGTGTTGATCGAGGATGTTGCGCGCGGCCCGCCCGAAGAACCAAACCTGTTCGCGAAAGCGTTGCCGCTGATTCGCGATGAACAGCGCGAGCAGTGCCGCGCAGCCCACGGCAGTCAGCGCGCGCGGGACGGTGGGGCGTCGCGCTGCCACGTACTCGAGCGCAACGGAGACACCGAGCGCAGCCGCGAGCAGCATCCAAGCTAGCGCGGGCATGGTGTAGCGTTCGTTCTGCCAGCGGACTTGCCCGTTCAGCGCGACGATCGCCATCCACGCGGCGGAGCTTGCCCAGAGCAGCGCAGCGAAGCCGCGCGTTCGTTTGGAGACGAGCGCTACGACTGCAAAGATCCAGGGTATCCACCCGGTGTGGTAGCCCGCCGCCAAGTGGTACTCGCTGACCCGTAAGATTTGATACTTGAAGTGAAACCACCAAGCATCGATGACCTGCTCGCGGGTCAAGTAGGGATGGTGCAGCTCGAGCTTGACCCGAGCGCCCGCGGCGGTGCTGTCGCCCGTGAACCAGTAGTTTGCCAAGGCATGGCCGAGCATCACGAGCACCCCGGGAGCAAAGGCAACGGCCGCGAATAGCGCGAGATTTGCGAAGCGCAGGTGACGTCGCAGGGTTAGCAGCGCTCCGGCTACCATGACCCCGAGGCAGGTGATGGATTCGGGCCGCGTGGCAACGAGCAGGCCGCCACACAGGCCGAACACGAGCACGCGCGTGCGCACGACCGCTGGACTTGCGAGTTTCTCTTCGGTTTCGCCGATGAGCGCGAGCCACGCCAGAAACGTCGCTCCCCAGATCGCTAGAAACAGCGCCACCTCCATGCCGCTGAACAGGCTCCAGTTCAGGACGCCGGTGCAGAGCAGCGCTGGCGGTGCGAGGTAAGAGCACCAGCGTGGTAGCCGCGTGAACAGGCCTCGGCTCGCAAGAAGCAGCGCAAAAACGCAGACGAACGCGATCACGGCGGCCCACACCATGAGTGAATCACGTCGCGCGCCGAGCCAGTACCCGAGCGCGAGCACGATGGGATAGAGTAGGCTCGTCCCACCACTCGAATATCCGTTGCCCTCGGACCATTGAAACGGATAGCCGCGCGCGAACGAGCGCGCGAAATCGAAATGAATGAAGACGTCGTCCAGTGGCGCGGACCACTCACCGAGCGCGGGCGCAGCGAAGTCCCGTGTGCCTTGCCAGACAGCGGCGTACAGCGTCTGCAAGCGTAAGGACGAGTAGAACTTGCAACCGACATACAGCGTACAAAGTCCTGCAAACAGCGCGTATGCCAGGGGTTCGGCCGCCCGCAATCGCGAACCGGCGTCGGGTGCGCGCTTCTGCGCGTGATTTTCGTGTTCGCCGGCCATCGGGCGCCGCGGATCTAACCTGGATTTGCGTCCGAGCTCGCGGAATTGCGTGGAGCGCGTGTGCGACGACGGCGCTGGCGGCGATTTCGAAGCTTGCTCAGAGGGCGTGGAGGCGCTCTACTACTGCCTCTGCTCCCACTCGTGGGCCGACTTGAATGCGCTGGTACATCGAAGTGTCTCGCATCGGCGAGGCCGCCTCTGCAGAACAGTATTGCGTCGAAGCCAAGCAGTGGCAGGGAGCACTGCAGGAAGCGCGAAGGCTGCGCGGCGATTCGGGTCCCCTCTCCAAGTTTTCCATCGAGCTGCTCGATAGCGGCTACCGCGCGGTGGACCCACGGATGAACATTCGGTACCTGGTGCACCGAGCACCGCGCGACGCGCCCCTCAGCGAGGGAGGTCGCTCCATTCCATCGCAACTGCCGCCGGAGCGTACGTCTTCTCCGCCGCGGGCCCCGACTCGCAACAGCGGCTCCAATGATTTACGTATGAGCGAGCCCCCACGCCCCGAGCGCTCGAAACCCGGGGCGTCACGCCCGAAACAATCGAGACCGGACTTGAAGCCGATTCAGGCGAGCGCGATCGTTGAAATCGGCGACGGATTGCGTGTACCGAATGATCCCGTGCCTCCTTCCGCAGAGTCCTCGGCCGCCGCGGCCGCGAAGCCCGTCGCCGGCGCTTCCAACAGCGGCGCGTCGTCCGCTCGCTTCGAGGTCATCCGCAAGCGTGAGGAAGAGCCGACTGCCGCCACGCCCATCACCTACCGCGAGTACGCGTATCGGGTGGAGCGCGGAACCGCGCGTTCGGCAGTAGAGGCGCTGCTCTGGAATTGCTTCCGTGAAATCTCGAGCGTGCTCGAGGCACGGCCGAAGGGTAAGTTCATACAGCTGGCCGTGTTCGATCACGTCTTCGAGGGTCACCCGCTCGCACCTGCGCTGGCCACGCTCTCGTGGAAAGACTGGCGCGGTGAGCCCGTGCTGGAATTTCCGGCATTCACCCACGTCACGCTGCCCGATCCATCGGCGAGCTCGCTGCCGGCGGCCGGCCCGGCGGCGTTCCTTGCAGCGCCAGCGCAGGCAGTCCCTCCGGCTCAGATCGAATCGGACATCGCCGCGGCGCTCGAGCTCGGC
>DATHEN010000808.1:0-6877 GCA_035318565.1 Polyangiaceae bacterium | reverse complement strand
CCTCGCGCACCTGTTTTTCGATCGCTCGTTCGGCGCGTTCGATGACACTCGGCGTCTGCACGCGTGCCCACGCGGGAGCCCGCGGCTTCGGTTTACCCGGCTGAGCTGCCGGCACCGTGTACTCACGCACGATCCAGCGGTAGTCGTCCTCGAGCTGCTTCCAGGCTTCCATGGTGGAATGCCCCTGAGCCACGGCGAGCGCGTACTTGTACGCTTCGGGATTGGTCGGCTCGAGCTTGAGCAATAGGCGGTACGCCTCGATGCCGCGTTCGTAGTGCGCCTGCTCGAAGAACGCGTCCGCCAGCGCCCTCACGATACGTCCGGCGAACTTGTCGCCGCCGGCCTTCACGAGGAAGCGGTGCATGTCCTCGGCGCGGTTTTTCTCGTCCTCCACGAACACCGCGACCAGGTTCTTCAGAGCCTCGGCCTGCAGCTCGTCGAGCTCGGCTCGGCTGCGTGCTCCAGCCCGCCCCTGCTCGGTGTCCTTGAAGACGATCAGAAAGCGGCGCGCCGCCTCTTCCGAGCGACCCAGGCGCCAGAGCGTCCACGCGCTCTTGAAGAGAGCCAGGTCGTAAAGATCCGAGCCCTTGTGTTTGAGGACTTCCTCGTACTCGCGGTACGCGATCTCGTAGTTCGGGAAGTCCTTGGTGAATTCGTACTCCGCGCGGATCATGTGCGCGTCGGCCGTGAAGCGGCTGCCGGGAAACCACGCCAGGATTCTGTTGAAGCGGCCGAGCGCTTCGTCGAACTTGCCTTCCTCGTTGGCGAGGAAGCCATCCACGTACAGCGCCAGGTCGTAGTTCCTGAAGGTCTTGTACTGCTTCAGCACCCGCAGGAAGCGCCCGCGCGACCGGCTGTAGTTGGGGTTGGGAGGTTCACCCCGCTGATCGCCGGGCATGCGCTCCCAGCGCTTGAAATCGAGCAGGAAGCGATCCCGTGCGTCCTCCCATTCGAGCTCGCCCATGCGCATGAGCGCTTCCGGCATTTCGGGAGAACCTTCCGGAGTCTCTGCGATGAACTGGTCGAGCAGCCGCATCGACTGCAAGCGCAGCTGCCGGGTTTGCGCGATGTTGCGGCCGATTCGTGCGTCGATCTTCTTCTCGAGCGCTTTGCGCAGGTTCTCCGGAATCTGCAGGCTGACCCGACCCTCGCGTTCGATACGCGCCTTGGTCTCGGCTTTTGCCTTGTAGGTAGGCCGCTCCCGGCGCGCCAACTTGCGCTCACCCGCAGGCTTGATGGTGGATTTCTCCGAGGCCATCGCCGGCGAGCCCTCCGCCCACGCCGCTTCCGGCGCGCTAGCGGCCAAGAACGCGATCAGCACCCAAGCCGTCTTCATTCGCCGCCCATGTTACGCGAAACTGGGT
Source organism: Polyangiaceae bacterium (assembly GCA_035318565.1). GTDB lineage: Bacteria > Myxococcota_A > Polyangia > Polyangiales > Polyangiaceae > DATDJP01. The sequence goes on along the minus strand of DATHEN010000808.1, from coordinate 5,513 downwards.
GAGCAGCGCGACCCTCGAGCGGCAGCGCAGCCTGCCCGCCGCATACATGTGCGGCGCTCGCGCACACGAAGATCGAACGCGCGCTCAAAATGGTAGCGAGACCCGCCCCGATATCGACGAGTTTCGTGGATCGAGCACATAGTCCACGCTGCTCAGCAGAAGATCGTACCAAAAGTGAATCGCAACCGGCGGCGCGAGACTGTAGTCGTGCCAGCGGTAGCTCATGCCCAAATAGCCACCGAGCATGGTGATCAGCGGAACGGCGACGGCGAGATACGCGGCCTGACGGCCCTCCGACAAGCCGATGACGTTGGGCGCGTGTGCAGCACCAAATGCGAGCGATGCGCCGACCCAACCGCGTGTCTCGTCCATTTCGCGCGACATTTGCGACTGAACGAAGCCCCGAAACACGGCCTCTTCGGCGACGGCGACGTGCGTGAAGATGCCCGTGCCGACGGCAGCCGCAAGTGGATAGCCGACGCCCGGGCTGAAGGTGCGTCCGAAGAGCCGCGGATCCTCTCCGGCGTCGTCGCTCGAAATACCGCCGTCGATGAGCGCCGTCGCGCCGATCCCGAGCGCCAGGCTGCCCAGAATTCCGGCCCACACGTCCGGTTTGGCTAGCACGCTCGGCGTGAACGGCGCGAGCGCCAACTCCGCCGGCGTGTCGAGCGGCACGTAACGCAGATGCTGGGCGCGCTGCCGTTCGAATACGCCGTCGAGATAGCTGTACACCCACAGATACTGCAGCGCCACGAGTGGGACGCTCACGGAAGGCTCCGAGAGCGCGTCCAGGCCTTCGTCGCGCATAGCGAGCGCCGAGACGCCAACGCCGAGCTCCGCCGCCGCCAGCCCACTGATGACCGCGCCCTCGGCAGTCTTGCCCAGGCAGAATTGTGCAACCCCGGGAAACAAAAGCCCGATCGCTGCCGAACACGAGCTCGCGGCCACGGCTTCGCGCGCGCGGCGCTCGCGCGGTTTCTCCGGCTCGCCCGCGCTCGTGCGCGCCGGCTGCATGCCGGCACTTTCGCCGGCGAAGAGCAGCACGCAAGAGAGTGCACACCCCGCCCGAACCACGCCGCTCATCGCGCCAATCATCGCAATCGTTTGCCAAGCGACGTACTAGCGCAGGCCTTCGCCACCCACGTATTCGTCTTCCCAGTCTTCGCCGTCGAAGGGCCAATACTCTTCGTCGTCGCGCAGATAGCGTTCGGCATCCAGCGAATCGATGATCGTTTGCGGGAGCAGCCCCTGAGACAGCGCTTCGACCTCGATCTCGAGCGCGCGTTTCTTGCCGAGCACGGTCTCGATGCGACCGAGCCGTGCGCGGCGCAGGAGGCGCGAGAGCCGCCTATCGAGACGCACCAGCGCATCGCGCGCCAGTGCGTATTGCTGCACTTCGACTGCCGCGCGCGTCGCCTGGCTGCTCTGGTAGAGCCGGGTGGCGCGTTCGCGGTCCTGCGCCACGATAGCCGGCAGGTCACTGCCGCTGGCGGCCGCTCCCGTCGTCCCGACGGCCTGCAGGCTGCGCGCTGCACGCGCGCGCACCTCGAGCGCCTTGAGCTGATTGGCGAGCTCGGCCAGGGTCTCGCGGTTCGTGGCGGTCGACCGTTCCGCCTCACGCAGCAGGCGCCGCACCTCGCCGAGCTGCGCCTCGATGCGAGCGAGTTTCTCGTCCGGCGCGTAGGCGCTGCCCGAGCTCTGCGGTCGTACGCCGCTCGCCGAAAGGCGCTGATTGGCCGAGTCCAGGTCGCGCATCGCACCACGCAGCCCGCTCAGCTGGTGATCGAGCTGGGCCAGTCGCAGCGAAGCACGACCGTAGCTCGAGTCGACCCGCAAGAGCGCGCCCAGAGTACGCGCGACTTCGGCCCGAACGCCGAGGCCCGCGGCGGCCGGATCTCCGCCGGTGCGCACGGTCTCCACGAGCTTGCGCATGGCCGCGTCGTCCGCGCTCAGACGCCGCGCCGCGTTGCGCACCGGTTCATAGCGCACCAAAAAAGCGTTCAGCTTCGCGTCGGCTTGCGGGAAGCGACACGCCCCGAGGTCGATGTACGCGTCCAGAATCCAGGCTTCGTCTTCGTACGCGTGATTGACGTCGAGGGCGCGCAGTTCGTCCATCAACTCGCGCGCGCCGTCGTAGTCCTTGGCTTCGTAGCGCGTCGTTGCAGACTCGTACAACGCCTCGGGTATGTGATCCGAGTCGCGCGGCACCAGGTAGTAGTAGTAACGCGCGTCATCGAAGCGGTACTGCTCGTGAGCTACGCGCCCCAGCCCCAGCCGCGCGAGATCTCGAACGCGGAAGAAGTCGCTGCCTCCGAACAGGGGCGCTTTGCGCGGCGTACGCTTGGCGTCCGCGACTCGGCAAAATAGATTCTCTCCGCGCTTGAGCTGCCCGCGCTCGACTTCGATGAGACCGGAGAGATACGTGGCCTGCGCCCAGAAACGCGCGCGTTCGCTGACCTTGGTATACTCCGCCAGCGCCTCTGCGCGACGTCCGGCCTTCTCGTGAGCACGACCGCGCAGATAACTGATGTCTCCCCTCACCTCTTCGGGCGCACTCGGCGGCACCTTCGCGAGGTCTTCGAGAAACGGCGCGGGATTCTCACTCTCGAGACCGAAGTCGACCAAGCTGCGCGCCGCCCTGCGGTGCCAGATCTCGTTCGGATCACCGTTCAGCAAGCGCACGAGATAGCCGCGAGCGGGCTCGTACACCCCAGCCTTGCCGAGCGCGTCGCCCAGGAGAAAGACGGAGTTTCGTCCCTCGTCGGTCGCTGCAAACGGCGTGAAGCGCGGCGACTCGATCAGGTACACCAGAGCGCCGATGGCTTCATCGCGCCGGCCCTCGAGGAGTTGATCTTCTATCCGTGCGAGCTCCGTCCGTAGGCGTGAACGGCTCAGCGGAGCCGTGGCAGCGAGGCGTCGCTTGGCCAGCGCTTCATGGTAAGCGCGCATCGCGCCAGCGCGTGTATCGAGCGACGCGGCAGGCGTACCGCTCGGCGCGTCCGTGGGCTTTGCGGCCTCGGGCGCGGCCTCGGTCGTTTCGGCCTCCGGCTCCTCGGCTGCGGCTTCTTCTTCCTCGTCCGTGGCCGCCGCGGCCGGCGGACGCCGCGGCTGTGCCGTCGCGGGGTAGGGCGCCGCGTACGAGCAGCAGGCGACGAGCAAAGCTACGATTCGAACTCCGGCGCGCATCGCTTCGTCTCAGTCCGCAACGCGGGCGCGCAGGCGCATGCGCAAGTCGTACTCGCCGTCCTGATCGTCGGGTAAATCCTCGGCCATGTCCGAGTCGTCCTCCAGGATCACGGTGGCTTCGACGACCTTGCTCTCGGGAACGATGACCGAAAACTTGGTGTTCTGGTAAGTCTTGTATTCGCGTCCCCGCGTGTCGTACCGCTCCACTTCCAGGCCCACGAAGTGATGGCCCGGCGCCACGGCGTGCTCGTACACGACCTTCTCGTCCTCGGCGGCGAAGCGCGCCGGAGCGCTGAACACGACGCCGTCGTCCAGAGTCACCACGAAGCTCGAGATGCGCGCGTCGTCTCCGCGCGTCTCGACCAGGACGCGCAGCTTGCTTTTGAAGAGCGTGGTGGTCAGCGCCGCTACGCGGCTACGTAAAGTGGCGATGTCTCCGAGCAAACGATCGTACTCGGCGGGCGCCGGCACGGTGCCACCCTCAGGAAACTCGTTGGCGAGGGGCGTCAGCGGTGAGGGCGGAATACCCGCGTCACCGCGCCGCGTGCGCGGTGGAGCCTCACCCAGATCATCGCTGCCGGCGGCAGCGGGCGGCGCTTCCTCCTCCTCGGCTTCTTCCTCTGCCTCCTGCTCCGTTGGTTGTGCGGCAGCAGGGCGAGCGGGTCTTCTGGGTTGTGCCAGCGCCATCCAGGCGAAGAGCAGCACCAGCGGGACTAGCAGAGCAGCGTGGCGAGTGCGCATGACGAGCGGGCCCACGCTATCACGATCGCGCCGGCGTACCTCGTGTCGAGTGAACTCAGCGAGCCTCTGCCGTGAGCGGCTAAGCTTTGCCTTGCTTGGCGACCGCCTCGGCCGCGCGCTTGACCGCTTCTACATCGCCCAAATAGCGCCCGGGCCGCGTGGGCCGTAGATTCGGGTCGAGCTCGTAAACCAGCGGCACGCCGGTGGGGATGTTCAGGCCGACTATGTCGGTGTCGCTCACACCATCGAGATGCTTGATCAACGCGCGCAAGCTATTGCCATGCGCCGCAATCAGCACGCGCTGGCCGCTACGGATGCGCGGGACGATCTCACTCTCCCAGTACGGCAGGAAGCGCTTCACCGTGTCCTTCAAACTTTCTGCAGCCGGGATTTCGCTCGGCCCGAGCTTCGCGTAGCGGCGATCCTTGCCCGGCCACGCCGGATCGTCCGCTGACATGGGCGGCGGCGGCACGTCGTAGCTGCGGCGCCAGATCAGCACCTGCTCTTCGCCGTGGCGCGCTGCCGTCTCGGCCTTGTTCAGACCTTGGAGCGCTCCGTACATGCGCTCGTTCACGCGCCAGTCGCGGTGAACCGGTACCCACATCTGATCGAGTCCCTCGAGCACGATCCACAGAGTCTTGATCGCGCGCTTCAGCAGCGACGTGTACGCAACGTCGAAGTCGAGGCCCTCTTCGCGCAGCAGGCGCGCCGCGTTCCGGGCTTCCTGCTCCCCCTGCTCACTCAGCGGGACATCGACCCAGCCGGTGAAGCGATTCTCGAGGTTCCATTGACTCTGGCCGTGACGCAAAAGCACGAGTGTGGTCATGATCGGGCTCGTGTTTTACGTGCTACCGCGGGCACGGATCCAGGAAAAAACCGCGGATTAGTTACCCTCGAGTTTGCGGAGCAGGGACTGCAGGACTTCTTTTGCATGCTGCAGCTGCTGGATCGGAAGCACGAGGTCTGAGGTGCATCGCGTCAAAAGCGCCGAACAGGCAGCAGGCGCCGGTCTCGCCGGTTTTTTCTCGTAGTGCATGCCCTCTCGTGCCGATCGTGATCTGCTCGTGCCAAGACGGCTCGACTCGAGCCTAGCTCTTGAACGGGAAAAACACGCTCAGGCCGCCCATCACGGAGATGTCGTTCACGACCTTGTCGATGCCGAGGCTGACGCGCTGCTGGGAGCGTACGTGATCGCGCGTGTCCAGGCGCAGCGCGAGCCACTCGAGCAGGTAAAACTTCAGCCCGAAACCACCCGAGCCGGTGATACCCAGGCTGCCCGGCTCGTGGGTGGCTCCAGCGCCGAGCGATAGATAGAAATCGAAGCGGCTGATCCCTCCGCCGAGCCAGCGCACCTTGCCATACGCCAGCGACCAAATCAGATGACCGAGGAACAGCTGCATCGTGTCCTCGTCACTCTCCGTAATCCCGACCAGGCCCTGGTTGCGGTCGATGATGCTGTCCAGGAACGCGTAGCTCTGTTGCGTGCGAAAATAGGACGCTTCGAGGCCCAGGTATTCACTCAGGTGAAACGTATAAGCGCCACCGTAAACCGGAGCGCCATCGGCGATGTCCGCCGCGTACCAGCC
>DATHEN010000807.1:0-3896 GCA_035318565.1 Polyangiaceae bacterium | reverse complement strand
TAGTCACCGTTTACCACCCTCATGACGAGCAGAGTAACTCCGATTCAAGGCGAGTTCTCCGTAAACTCGACGTGTCGAGTGGCCGACGCCGAGACCGGACGCGGAGCCGCTTTCAGGGTGGACACAGCCCTGGAAAACGGGATAGCTCCTCTTCGCCCCGGCACCGAAAACCACCCACGAATGCGGTAAATCGAGCAGTGCACCAGCCTGATCCTCCAGTTTTGGACCCGAACGATACCGAGCTCACCCGGATCGTGATCGAAGAGGAGCAGTGCTTGGCGCGCGTCCTCGGGCACCTGCGGGGACGGGGTCAAGCGCGCAGCGGAAAGAGCGCTGCCGATTACGAGACAGAAATGCTGGCGCTCCGTGACGAGATTGCCACGGCGCGTCTCGAAGACGTTCCGCCCCTGCTCGAACAGATGGAACGCCTGCAAAGCCTGGCCGCGCACCGCAGGGAGACCATCGAAGGGCAGGTCGATGCTCGCTCACCCTATTTCGGACATCTGGTGCTCCAGGAGGGGCCCCGCCGGCGTGAGGTGTTGATCGGGCGCAGCACGTACCTGGATACACAGATCGGAGTTCGTATCGTCGATTGGCGCGACGCGCCCGTGAGCCGGATCTTCTATCGTTACGCAGAAGGCGCCGAGTACGACGAGAACTTCGGCGGCCGGGACGTCTCCGGAGAAATCGTCACCCGCCGCAGCGTGACCATCGTCGACGGCAAGCTCCGCCGCATCGGCTGTCCTCAAGGCACCTTCGTGCGCACGCCCGAGGGCTGGCACCGCCTGGACGTGAGCGAAGCAAAGCTCCGTGGTGGTCAGGGCACCGCCGCGCGCTCGGAGCAGCACCATCGTCCGGGCAAGTTGGGAACGCGCCTCGCGGCCGACGACGACAAGGTGCTCAAAGAGATCACGCCGCTCATCGATGCGCGCCAGTTCGAGCTGATCACCCGCCCGGATTCGGGGCTCGTCGTCATTCAGGGCGGCGCGGGCAGCGGTAAAACCACGATCGGCCTGCATCGTCTGGCCTACCTGGCTTACAACGATCCACGGCGTTTTCGCTCCGATCGCATGCTGGTCGTGGTGTTCAACGACGCCCTGGCCCGCTACATGGCAGACGTCTTGCCGGCGCTCGGCGTGCAGGGCGTCGCGATTCGAACTTACCAGCATTGGGTCGAACGGCTGCGTAGCTCGCACCTGCCCCGCTTGCCGAGCACGTACAGCGATGACACGCCTAGCGTCGTCACGCGCATGAAGAAGCATCCCGCCATGCTGGGCGCCATCGATGCTCACGTCGCGCGGCTCGAGCAAGGCATCCTCGAGCGCATCACGCGCGCCATGGGCAACGCTTCCGCGAGTGAGCCGTCCGGCGCGGAGCGCGCTTGGACCAGCAGTGCGGGACAGCCGTTCGCGCATCGGGTGCACGCGGTGTCGCGCTGGCTCGAGCGCGAGAGCCGCACCCTGACGACCGACCAGCGCGTTGCGCTCGAGCGCGTCGTGCACGAGGGACTGGCTCAGGCACGCGACGTAGTGAGCGCTTGGTTCGACATCCTGAGCGACCGTCAGGCGCTCGCCGCTGCCTTCACGGGGCATCCTCTCGCCACGCTCAGTGAACGCGATCTCGACCGCGCGCACACCTGGTGCGCCGCTCGTGCGGCGGAAGTCGTGCTGGAAGTCGAAGAACGCGCAGAAATGTCGAACGAGCCGGAACCGCGCCGCGGCCGCAAACGGCCCTCGAGTCCGCCTCGCGACCGCGACCGCGACCGCACGAGTGACGACGACGATCGCTACCTGCGCGAGGGCGTAGACGGCAAGAACATCGAACAAGGCGCGCAGCTCGACCGCGAAGACGACACTTTGCTGCTCAAGTTGTGGCAGCGCCTGCGCGGCCCGCTACGGCGAGGCGGCAAGGGCAAAGAGGCTCTGGTGTACGAACACGTGTTCGTCGACGAAGCTCAGGACCTGAGCCCCGTGGAGCTCGGCGTGGTGCTGGGCACGTTGAGCCGCGCCAACAGCCTGACCTTGGCCGGAGACATCGCGCAGCGCCTGCACATGGACAACGGGTTCACCGATTGGAACACCGTGCTGGGCGAGCTCGGCCTTTCGCACGTAGAGATCGAGCCGCTCAGGGTCAGCTACCGCTCCACGCAAGAGATCATCGAGTTCTCACGCGCGGTGCTCGGACCCCTCGCGCATGAAGAGCAGGGCATCGCGACACGCAGCGGCGCGCCGGTCGAGCTGTTCGGCTTCGCGCACAGTGGTGATGCCGTCGGCTTTCTGGCAGAGATCCTACGCGAGCTCATGCAAACCGAGCCGCGCGCATCGGTAGCGTTGATCGTGCGCTACCCCGAGCAAGCGGATGTGTATTACCAGGGCCTCGAAAAGGCCGAGGTACCGAACTTGCGGCGCATTGCGGAGCAAGATTTCCCGTTCAAAGCCGGAGTCGACGTAACGGACGTGCGCCAGGTCAAAGGCCTCGAGTTCGACTACGTCGTGCTCTTGGAAGTGAGCGATGCCGCGTACCCGGCCGACGACGAAGCGCGCCATTTGCTGCATATCGCGGCAACACGCGCGGCCCATCAACTCTGGGTCTTGAGCACCGGGCGGCCCAGTCCTAACTTGCCCGAGGAGCTACGCAAGAGCGTGATTTGAGCGCCCTTGCGAGCGAGGGAGTGAGCGATGCAGACCATTCGATTTCAGAAAAGGCCGCGAGCTCTGCGCGCATCGCTGACCCTCGGCGCCTGGGCCGTGGCGAGCGCGCTGTGCGGCTGCGCTCACGACGCAAAGCCCGTCGGCAGCACCTCACCCTCCGCCCTCGAAGCACCGCGTGCACCCGCAGCGCCGCCCAAGCCCCCAGCGCGAGATACGGTACCGGAAGACAGCGTGGAGCGCGCCGCCCTGCCCTACCACGGGCTCCGCGCGAGCGACGGTCAAATGCTGAGCGCCAGCGAGTTGATGGACGAGCTCGCCGTGGCCGACGCGATCTGTGTCGGAGAAAGCCACCCGAACCCACACGATCACTTTGCGCAGCTCTGCGTGTTGCGCGAGCTCAGCACGCGCGCTCGCACGAACGGACGCGAGCTCGGATTGGGCCTCGAGATGTTCGAACAGAACGCGCAAGAGCTCCTGGATGACTACTCTTCACGCGAGATCAACGAGCGCGAGCTGCTCGATCGCAGCGAATGGCGCAAGCGCTGGGGGTTTTCCTTTTCGCTGTATCGACCCATGATCGAGGTTGCGCGCCGCCAGGGTCTCGCGCTGCTGGCGCTCAACGCGCCCCGCGAGCTCACGCGTCAGGTGGCCCGGCACGGCGTGAAAGGACTGCCGGAACAAGAGCGCGGCTCACTACCGGACATGGACTTCAAGAATGCCGAGCACCGCCAGCACTTTCACGACGCGATGCGCCAGCATCCACACGGCCATGGCTCGTCCGAGAACATGTACGCCGCTCAGGTGCTTTGGGACGAAAGCATGGCCGACGCCGCAGCAACTTGGCTCGCAGAGCGCGCGCCTGCCCGGCAATTGGTCATCCTGGCGGGTCGCGGCCACTGTGTGACATCCGGGATCCCGCAGCGCATGCAGCGCCGTGGCATAACGCGCACGCTGAATGTCGCCCCGCGCCTCGGCGGTGAGCCCGAGCCCGAGGCGGGCGGAGAAAAAACTCACTTCGACTATGCGCTGATTTTCGAAGTCTCGTCGGAAAAGCCAGCGGACTCGGAAACGCCGGCTGCATCGGAAAAACCCGTAGAGTAGTTGCTCGCGTCGTGTCTCGCGCCAGCCGCGCCGCTCGGGTCCTTGCAAAGGGCACGCGGGGCGACTACCGCTTGATGACAACGAGGGTCGAGCGATGAGAATTTACGACAAGATTTACATCGGGGGCGAGTGGGTCGCAGCAGG
>DATHEN010000806.1:0-8242 GCA_035318565.1 Polyangiaceae bacterium | reverse complement strand
GGTGCTGACCGACTTGCTCACGTATTACGAGAAAGACGAAGCCCGGCACGTCGGTCTCGGCGTGCAGCTCTTGCCGACTCTGATGAAGAAAATGGGCGCGGTCGAGAGCGTGGCCTTCACGTCGTTCTCGTTCAAGGTGGCCTGGTTCTCAATCATGGCGCTCAAGGGCTCGGAGCACGATCTGCGCGCGCTCGGCGTGGATCCGCGGCACGTGGCCATCTTGGGCAAGTCGAAGCAGATGCTGGTGTTCGAGGAGCTGTGGAAGCTCGTTCCGAACAACCGCACGAATATCGGCGAATACGTGAGCAACGCCATGGAAGCCGTGGCCGAAGCGCTCTGGCCGGATCCCAAAGCGGATCCAGCGGTATTGGCCCGCGCCCGGCGCGTGCTGACCACGCTGCGCGAGGGCCTGCAGACCATGGAAACGGTGCTCGCGCCGGACGGGGAATCACGGACGCCGAACCGCAGGCGCGTGCCGTCCTCGAGCTTGATGAATTAGTCGGAGCTTTTGCCGGCGTCTTGCTATGACGCTCTCGGAGTCGGAGAGCCATGGCCAGAATCGTTCATGCGGCACACAGCGGATTAGTACCTCGGCTAACTTGTGCGTTCCGGATTTCCGCGGGCCCCAAGGGGTTGAGGCCCGCAGAAATCCTCAGCACGCACAAGTCTAGCCTCGGTACCTCTTTTGTTACTGACGTACGACGACCCGGAATGGAATTCCGGGCTGTCGTACTAGGCTGGAAACGCGCGCTCGGCTGCGCGCTGTTGGGGGTTCCAGTGGCGTGCTCCGCCGGTACACAGGGCGGGCCGGCCGCGCCGGAAGCGCCGCCCGGCGAGGTTACGACGTCGGCTCAGCCGACCCCCGCGCCCGCAGCGGAATCGAGCGCCGAACCCAGCCCCCAAGCGGCGCCCCAGGACGAGAAGACTGCCGGGAGCAAAGACGCCGGGGCCTGCCCATCGGACATGAAGTTCGTGGCCGGCGAGTACTGCGCCGACACCGAGCACAACTGTTTGAAGAGCTGGTACGACAAATCGAACAAGAAGACCGTGTGCGAGCTGTTCGCGCCGCCCACGAAATGCGTCGGGAGCAAGGCCAAGAAACGGTTCTGCATCGACACCTACGAGTGGCCGAACGTCAAAGGCGAGCGGCCCGAGGTCATGAACCGCTTCCATCAGGCGCAGATCAAGTGTGCTGCGGTGGGCAAGCGCATGTGCACGGAGAGTGAATGGACGATGGCCTGTGAAGGTCCGGAGATGAAGCCGTTTCCGTACGGCTACGAACGCGACACGAACAAGTGCCACGGCGACATGATGTGGGACGGGCCGAACATGCCCAAGGTCGCGAAGCGCGATCCGAACGAGCTGGCGCGGCTCTGGCGCGGCGTGCGCAGCGGGCAGCCGGAATGCGTGAGTGACTACGGCGTGTACGACTTACCCGGCAATGCCGACGAAGTCGTGGCGAGTGAGACCTTCGATGCCGGCTGGAAAGGCAAGTTCGACAGCGTGCACAGCGGCGGCCCCTGGTACAAAGGCGTGCGCAACCAGTGCCGGCCGAAGATCTACACGCACGATGAAGGGTTCTACTATTACTTCTTGAGCTTCCGCTGCTGCTCCGAGCCCGACGGCAAACCCACGGACCCACGCACGCCTCGCCAGATCAAAGGCGACTGGAAGATCGAAAAGGTCGAGCGCTCCGCGGGCTTCAGCGTCGCGCAGATGCGTGAAAAGCTCGAGCTAAAGAAAGAGGGCAAGTGCGAGTGCAAGGCGCACGACATCTTGTGCAAGACCATGTGCGGAACGTTGCTCGGTCCTAACGCCAAAGACGCGAAGTAGCGTCGGCGGGTACTGGAGTTCCCCGGATTTTCCGGACAGATCGCTAGTGTGACCCTGCCGCGAGCTGAGCGGAATACGCCAGCTCGAAGGTGATGGGTGATTGGTTGCCAGCGGCGGAATGGCGCCGCTTGAGCGAGTCGCGAAGGCGCGGCCGTGCACCAGCTCTTTCTTGAGCGTTGCAAAGAAGCTCTCGGCGACGGCGTTGTCGTAGCAGTTGCCGGCGGCGCTCATGCTGCAGGCCGCGCCCCGCCCGTGCTCAGGTCTCGGTACTCGTGGCTCGCGTACTGGCTGCCGCGGTCGGTGTGATGGACGAGTCCGGTATGCGGTTGGCGGCACGTCAGCGCGTGGTCGAGCGCCGCCACCGCCAGTCCACGGCGGAGCGACTTTCGTAGCGCCCAGCCGACGACACGGCGGGAGTACAGGTCGAGCAGGAAGGCCAGGTAAGCCCATCCCTCGGCGGTCCAGCGGTCCCTCGCGAAGACGGCAACCGCTTTTTAAGACGTCGCGCTCCTGCTTCAGCTGCGTGACTTAGTCGTTCAGCGAGAAATCCTCGACGGCAGCCTCTAGCGCTTGCGACCCCACCACAGCGCTCCGAGACCAGCACCGAGCCCAGCCAACACGTCGTCCGCCATGATTCCGACGCCGATCGGCTTGGCGTGCTGAGCGCGGTCGATCAGGCCGGGCTTGGTGATATCGAGAATACGGAACAAGACGAGTGCTGCGAGCTGCGTAGCCAGGCTCTTGCGCCGCACGATGCCGAGTGCGATCAAGGTGCCGGCCACTTCGTCGATGACGATGCTCTGCGGGTCTTTTTCGCACAAGATCTCGGCGCGACGCCCTGCGGCCCAGATACCGGCGGCGGTGACGGCTGCCACGATCAACGCGTGCGGCACCGGCGCCAGGCGCGACAGCACCCAATGCAGCGGCACAGCGCCGAGTGAACCCCACGTGCCCGGCGCGTGCTTGGCGCGCCCGCATCCGAACCAGGTTGCGATCAGCTCCGCGACGCGATCCTCCACGCCGAGCGCACGTTCGTGCTCACCCTCTGGCGCCTTGGCTGGCTGCGGCGTGGTTCCGTTGGTTGCTGCTGCGGGGCCCTGGAGAGTAGAGTGCTCTGTCATGCGGTGGCGAACGTCTCTCGGTCTTTTGACCGTCGGGATTTATTTAGTAGTAGGTACGGGCTGTCAGAAACTGCGCTCGCTGACAAACTCAGACAAGCCCGCTGAAAGTGACGCGACACCCGCTGCTCCGCAAGCGGCACCGCAGGCGAGCTCCACGGAGCGTCTCGGTGATGGGGATGCAGTGTGTCAGGTCGAATCTCACAAGGTGTGGGGTAAGCAAGCGAATCGCCGCACCGGAATCACCGCGACGCGCTTTGGCGACCGGGTGGCGCTCGGTGTGGCGCTCGGCAATCAGCCGCATGTTCTCGTAGTCGAACCCTCGGGCGAGGCCAAGCTGGTTCGCTTGTCTGCGCCAGCGGGCGCCGCGCTGGTCAAGGACATTCCGGCCGCGCTCGGCAGCCGGGATCTGCAGCGAGTCACGCCGGCGATGATCGGCGATCGGCTGAGTGGTTACGCCGACTATCGGGACAAACACAAGAGCGAGCGCCGCCGCATTGCGTGCGAGCCCGTCGAGGCGAACGCGCCGCTCCTGGCCTTCGATGGCAAACCGACTTTCAGCGAGCAGCCCGCCAAACCTGCCGCAGCGCCTGCCAAAGCTGCTGCGGCCCCTGCGGTGGATGCAGCAGTCGCGGCCCGTGCTGCCAGTCCCCCGCCACGGGCGGCTGCCGACGCTGCGGCAAGCGACGCTGGCGCGGCTACGCCCGAGCAACGCCGAGTGCTGACGCAGGCCGTCAGGCGCGCGTTGCGATCGGCGGCGCGCACCGCACGCGCTCAAGACGCGGGAGCAGCGGCGCCGGTACCCGCAGCGCCCGCGGCAGCGCCACCGCCACCGGCTCCTGCAGCTCCCGTCAGCGATAAGCCCATCAGCGAGCTGCGTGACTGTCGCAGCTTCGTGTCGTCCGATGGTCGAAGTGCCTGGGCCATGGGCGCAGAGCTGCACGGTGAGCCGCAAGCCGGCAAGATGAAATGGAGCATGCGGCTCGTGGTACTGCCAGCGCGCGGCGCCGCGCAGCACGTGTTGCACACGGTGGCATTGCCGGATCCACCCAAGGAGCTGCACACGTTCGAATCACCGGCGGCCGAGCAGCTCAGGGATGGCTCGTATGCGCTGGCCGCGCGCTACCGGGGCTCGCTCTTGGCCTGGACGCTCACGTCCGGCAAACAGAAACGCGGAGCGATGCGCACGTACGGTGGAGGCTATCCGACGCTCGCGCACTTCATTCCCGACGGCATGGACTATCTGATGGTTACCTCCCAGCAGACGCAGGGAGAGCGTTACGAGCTCCGCTACGGCCGCATCGACGTGAATCGCGCCGCGCTGCCGGATTCGCTCTTGAAGCCGGCGATCGAAGGCGCTCAGTCCTTGGCCGAGCCCAGCCTGGCGCGCGCCGGCAAGCAGCGCTGGCTCGCTTACCAGGCCGGCGAGCGACGCGAGGGCCAGCTCATGCTGGTTCCGGTCGACTCGGCGCTGGGAGCCGTTGGACGCCCGTACGCCGTCACGGAAGGTCAAAGGAGCGTCTACGAATCGCTCGTGCTCGGCTTGAAGGGCGATCGGATTCTGGCGGTGTTCCTGCAGAACTCCGACGCCGGTGCGGAGCTCGTGAGCGAAGTGTTGCACTGTACCGTTCGCAGCTGAGCGCCTGGAGCGCCGGCCGGGCTGTTGAGCACGCTTGCACCGTTGCGTGGCGCTTTTGCGACGCCAGCTGGTCGTTTAGCTGGCGTTTAGCTAGCGGCGGGCCTGGCATGCGCCCTGCAGTAGCGGAGCTCACACGAACGGTACGAACTGCCAGGAGCGACCATGCGAGCAATCAGTGCGGGGCAACCGCTCCGTGATTCAGCGAATCATCATTGGGTTCATAAACTCGCGCGCGCGGGCTTCGCTGCGAAGGGCGTGGTCTACTTTCTCGTCGGAACGTTGGCACTGCAGGCTGCCTTCTCGGGTGGGAAGCCCCAAGGTAAGGAGGGCGCTACGCGCGAGATTGGAAACCTTCCATTCGGGGACGCGCTGCTCGTGGTGACGGGCATTGGTCTGCTCGGATACGCGCTCTGGCGCGTGATCGGTGCCGCGTTCGATCCGGACCATGAAGGGGTGCTGCATCGTATCGCCCACGTCGTGAGCAGCGTGGTTCACGGCAGCTTGGGAGTCGCGGCGCTGCAGCTCGGTCTAGGCCAGGGCAGCGGACCCGGCGAGTCGAGCAATTGGATTTCCAAAGTCATGGCGGAGCCGCTCGGCGCTGTTGCCGTCGCTATCGCGGGCATTGGGGTCTTGGGCTTCGCGGCCGAGCAGCTCATCCAAGCCGTCACCGGACGTATTCGTGAGCTCAAGTTTCTGCGCATGAGTTACCGGCAGCGCGAATGGGCCGTACGCCTCGGTCGCCTGGGGCTTGGCGCTCGCGGAGTCGTGTTCGGCATCATCGCCACCTTCCTGATCAAGGCTGGCATCGAGACGAACCCGGGTAAGGCCAAGGGCATGGGCGAAGCGCTCCAGCAACTGCAGGCCGAGCCATCGGGCGGTTTGCTGCTCGGCTTGGTCGCGATAGGTTTGGCTTGCTACGGCGGGTTCATGTTGTTCTGTGCCCGCTTCCGGCATTTGCCGCGCGTGTAGCTACTCGGCCTGGTCTACTTTGCAGCGCACCGGCCGAGCCACCACCGCCGCTCCTTCGTCTACCCAGGGAGCGTTGGTGCCCCAACGGAGCCGCGCGTCCTCGAGGGTACCGAGAAACTTCATTTCGCAGTCCACGACGAACCGTACCAGCTTCTTTGCGGGAGCGGACCCGGGAGGTTCGCGGTGCAGGCGCATGGCCACGCTGGGGTCGGCCCATAGCCCTGCGATCAAGACGAGCTTGTTGTCCGGGACCGTTCGGTACGGCTGAATGATGCTGGCCTTGTTGTCGTCGAGCGGCTCGGACGGCTGGCGTGGCCAAACTTCCGTGTCCGACTTGTACGCGCAGTGCGCGCCTTCGAGGGTGGCAGGCGATGCGCACGTGAGAAGGTTGTAGTCCGCGGTGATGACGGTCACTCGCACGTTGGATGTGGAACCGGGCTTCCACGTGTCCTGCTTGTGTGGCTGCGGGCCCTTGCGCTCGATCCAGCTCCCGATTGGCGAAAAGGGTAGCAAGATCAGCGCGCCGATCAGCACCATCGCCGTGGAGAGGCGCCCGCTCAAGACGGGAATCGGGTCTTCGTCGCGACGGCGGGGGCGCCGCCGCACTCCGGCTCGAGCTCGGCGCTCCGCCGGGGTTTCAGTGGCGGCTGTGGCCGGGCGTGCATCCCGCTTGACACTCGAAGTAGCCATCGAGCGCGCTTGATACCGCAATTCTGCTCTCGAGCCCACGCTCTCGAAAGGGCAGGAGGAAAGCGCGGCATGTAGGTGGGTAGACGAGCGAGACTGAAAACTTCCGTAGACTTGCGCGGCCGGAGGGCTCCCGCAATCCTAGGGCGATGAGAGCACTTGCTTTGGGGATGCTGGTCGGGGCGACGCTCGTGGCGCAGGCTGGGCCGGCTCTCGCGGATTCGCTCGGGGAAGAAGCGGCGGCGGTCTTCGACTTGAACGACCGCTACGTAACGGGGCTGCGGCAGGCGACCGCCTTCGCTCTGCTCCCGGACGGCCGCATGGTGATCACGCAAAAAGGCGGAGACGTCGCGGTGCGCCTGCCCGCTGGCACGGTCGAGACCGCGGGCCACTTCGATGTGGATGCCAGTAGCGAAAAGGGGCTGCTCAATGTGCTGCCGCACCCGGACTTTGCGAGCAACCGCTTGCTGTTCTTTTACTACTCGCTGGCGAATTCGGATGGCGGCAATCGAGACCGCGATCGGCACCGGGTTTCGACCGTCGAGCTAGGGGCAAACAACCGCTTGAACATGGGCACGCTTCGAGAGCTCGTGACCGGTCTGCAGGGTCCGGCCAACCACGACGGCGGCGCCCTGGCGATTGGTCCAGACGGCAAGCTTTACATCGGAGTGGGCGACACGGGTTGCAACTCGCAGGAGTTCGTGGAGCCCACGTACGATCCGACCAACTACTACGCCACGTGCCTGACCAACGGAAACGGCAAGATCCTTCGAATCAATCTCGATGGCACCATCCCGAGCGACAATCCGCTCGTCGATAGATCGGTCCCGGAGTGCGGCGCCAGTTGCGGAGACGCGCCGTCGGGCACGGGCGATGCGCGCGAGGACATCTGGACCTGGGGATTTCGCAACCCATGGCGCTTCTGGTTCGATCCGCAGACGGGCCATCTCTGGGTCGGCGACGTCGGCGAACGATCCTTCGAAGAGATCAACGTGATCCCCCAAGCCAACAAGGGGAAGCACTACGGTTGGCCCTGGCGCGAGGGACGCAAAGGGCACCCGCGCAGCGCATGCAACACGTCCACCCCCGGCGCCGGGGACTGCGTGGAGCCAGCCTACGCGTGCCGGCAAGCCGGGTTTGCCGATGCGACGGTGGCCGATGTCTGCAAGTCGATAACCGGCGGGTTCATCATGGACAGCTGCCAATGGCCGGCACCCTTTCGCGGCAGGTATTTCTTCGCGGACAACGCGCTCTTGCCGTCGCCGCTGTGGACGCTCGACGTCACGGGCGATCGCAGCGGTGTCGTGGCGAATACTCGGAAAGAATTTCTGGAAGCTTCCAGCGTGATCGTGCACCTGGCCCCCGGCAACGATGGCGCTCTCTACTACGCCGTGCACGGTGACCGCATCGGACGCGTCACCCCGAAGAGTCCCGCGAGTTGTCCGGATGCGGGCGCGGGAACGGGTGGTACGACGGGCAGCGCCGGTCGCGCCGGAAGCGCCGGCGCTGGCGGCGGCACTGCCGGCGCAGGCGGTGTGGGGGGCACCGGTACGAGCGGGCAGGGCG
Organism: Polyangiaceae bacterium; assembly: GCA_035318565.1. Lineage (GTDB taxonomy): Bacteria > Myxococcota_A > Polyangia > Polyangiales > Polyangiaceae > DATDJP01. Next base: position 430 of record DATHEN010000806.1, on the reverse strand, counting down.
GTACCAGCTCGCCGGGGGGTGGTGACGACTCCGACGACGGCTGCGGCTGCCGCGTACCCCGTGGGCACGCCGCGCGGAGCGCGTTCGGTTTGACGCTGTTCGGAGCGGCGTTCCTGTTCGGCGCACGCCTGCTGCGTCGCAGGCGAGAACGCATGCGCTAAGCCCGTAGTGTGGTGAATCAGAGATTCGTCCCAGAATTTCGAGACCGCCCCCAGGGGTGAGGGCGGCTCGAAATTCAGCTCTGGGCCGCTCTATTCACCAACATTTTTCTTGTTCCTGACGTGTCCTGTCTCCACCTGCAGCGCGTGACTTCTGTGGCGATCCGCGGAGTCAGGACACTAGCCACGCTGCGGATTGGTGTACGCTCGCGGTCTCGATGGGCGCTATTGCCGACGTCTACCGTAAAACGAAAAAGACGCCCGATCTTTTC
>DATHEN010000805.1:0-7412 GCA_035318565.1 Polyangiaceae bacterium | reverse complement strand
CTTGGGCCATGTGAGCCATGCTCAGTCCGGGCTTTGGTCCTACCGAAGAGGGGCGTCGCGCGCCCTTTTGCGTCGGTTCATCCTCGCTGCCGGGGTAGCTCCCGGGCAGGTAATTGGCGGATGGAATCGCGCGGCGGTGGGGAAGCGTACGAGCGACCTCGCTCGCAACCGCAGCAGCACCCAGCCGTTTTTGTAGCGCGACGTAGACGACGGCTCGATCGTGCCAGAGACGCGTCTCCGGGTCGGCGTGCCCGAGTTGCAGTGCGCGTTCGAGCACCTTCACACTGCGCAGAGCGTCACCGCGCCGCAGCAGCACCTCGCCCAGATAACGGTACGGACGTGCGTCCCGGCCACTCGCCTTACCAGCGGCAACGAGAGCGGTCTGTGCCTCGGTGAGCAGTTGGGCCTCCAGATACATGCGCCCAACGGCGAGCATCACCTCGCCATCCTCTTGGTGCCACGCTTCGGCGCGCGCCCCGACCTCTCGCACCAGATCCTCGCTCTGGGTCGCGCCGAGGTACGAACAGAGTGCAATCGTGTGCTCCGCGTCGGGATTGCCCCTCCATGCGGTCAACATCTCGTCGAACGCGCCCATCGAGACCGGTAGCTTATCGCGTAAAATGGCTAGTCCGATGAAAAAGCGCTGTCAGCGCAGCCAAAATCCGAGGCAAATAACCTACTCCGTGAGAGCTCACCGCACATTCTTCGGGGGTGGCACGCTTGGGGCTTACGCCGTCGTGGCGTTCTAGCTCGGGCGGTGTCAGAGTCAGCACGCCAAAGCCCATGTGCGGAGTTTTCGGAATATTCGGTCACCCTGAGGCAGCAAATCTGGCGTACTTGGGGCTGCACGCTCTGCAGCACCGGGGGCAGGAGAGTGCAGGCATCGTCACCAGCGATGGCCAGCAGCTGACCTTACATCGCGGGATGGGGCACGTCATCGACGTGTTCACCCCCGAGCAGCTCGATCGCCTGAAGGGGGATAACGCCATCGGGCACGTCCGCTACTCGACGGCGGGTGGCTCCTTTCTGAAGAACGCCCAGCCCATCGCCGTCGATTACTCGAAGGGCTCGATTGCCGTAGCCCACAACGGTAACCTCACCAACGCCGAGGCCCTGCGCGAAAAGCTCGAGGCCCGCGGCTCGATCTTTCAGAGTGTGAGCGACACCGAGGTGATCGTGCATCTGGTGGCCATGAGCACCCAGCGCGCGGCGGAGGACCGCATCGCGGACGCGCTGGCTCAGGTGGAAGGCGCTTACTCCTTACTGTGCCTCACGGAGCAGGCGCTGATCGCCGTGCGCGATCCGCTGGGCATTCGCCCATTGTGCATCGGCATCATGCCGGGCAATCCAGACGCCCACGTAGTGGCCAGCGAGCCGACCTCATTCGACCTGATCGACGCGGAGTACGTCCGGGACGTCGAGCCGGGTGAAATGGTGGTCTTCGATAAGCGAGGCATGCGCAGCATGCGGCCGTTTGCGCCGCGCGCGCGTAAGATGTGCATTTTCGAGTACGTGTACTTCGCGCGTCCCGACTCACGGGTCGATGGCATCAGCGTCTACGAGGCCCGCAAGAACCTGGGCCGCGAGCTCGCACGAGAGCACCCAATCGACGCCGATGTAGTGATTCCGGTGCCAGATTCGGGGGTTCCTGCCACCATCGGCTTCGCGGAAGAGTCGCGCATTCCCTTCGAGATGGGGCTCGTGCGCAGCCACTACGTCGGCCGCACCTTCATCGAGCCGCAGCAGAGCATCCGTCACTTCGGGGTGCGACTAAAGCTCAACCCGGTGAGTGACACACTGCGTGGTAAGCGCGTCATCGTCGTGGATGACAGCATCGTGCGCGGAACCACGAGTCGTAAGATCGTGAAAATGCTGCGCGACGCCGGTGCACGCGAGGTGCATTTACGCATCTCGAGCCCACCGACCGCCTGGCCGTGCTTCTACGGCATCGATACTCCGACGCGCGGCGAGCTGATTGCGTCGAGCCACTCGGTCCAGGAAATCAACCAGTACATCACGAGTGACACGCTCGCGTATCTCTCGCTCGACCGCATGATCTCCGGGGTGACGAGTGTGCGGCACGTGGAAAACGGCAGCGCAAAACGTGCGCTCCCCGTGCTCGGCGAGAAGCTCGACCGCAGCTCCTTCTGCCACGCCTGCTGGAGCGGCGAGTACCCGATCAGCTTCACGCCGCATCCGCGCCAGCGCCAGATGCGGCTGCTGGACGCTTAGCGCCGCCACTTTCCTGCGCGGGGCGACGTGCGCGGCGTGCGCCGGCGCTATAAGTTAACAGCATGTTCAGAACGCTGCCTGCGCGAGTCTCGGTCTACGAGGTCTCCCCGCGCGACGGGCTGCAGAACGAACCGCGGCCTGTTTCGCTGGAAGGGAAGGTGCGGCTGGTTCAGGCGCTGATCGCCTCCGGCCTCCGCCGCATCGAGCTCACGAGTTTCGTTTCGCCGCGGTGGATTCCCCAGCTCGCCGACGCGGAAGAGCTCGTCGGTCTGATCGACGCGCCGGAGGGTGTGCTCTTCAGCGCGCTCTGCCCGAACGCGAAAGGTTTCGAACGCGCGTGCGCGGCAGGCTTGCACGAAGTGGCCGTGTTCCTGTCGGCGAGTGAAACGCACAACCGCAAGAACACGAACAAGACCATCGCGCAGTCGCTGTTCGTGTTCAAAGAGATCGTGCGTCCCGCCCTCGACGCCGGCATGCGCGTGCGCGGTTACGTGTCGACCGTGTGGGGTTGTCCGTACGAAGGCGAAGTCGATCCCGAGCGCGCGCTGGCGATCACGCGGCAGCTGCTCGACCTCGGCTGCTATCAGGTTTCACTGGGCGACACGATTGGCGTCGGCACACCGCTGCAAACTCAGCGCTTGCTCGATCGTTTTCTGTCACACATGGAGCCTTCGCAACTCGCACTGCATCTGCACGACACGCGCGGCACCGCGCTCGTGAATGCGCTGGTCGGACTCGAAATGGGCATTCGAGACTTCGACGCCTCCGTGGCCGGTCTCGGCGGGTGTCCTTATGCACCGGGTGCCGCCGGCAATGTCGCCACCGAAGATCTGGTCTACATGCTCAACGGCATGGGCGTGCAGACGGGCTTGAACCTCGAGGCGTTGATCGAAGCGGGCAAAGTTGCCGAGGAGGTCGTGGGACGGAAACTGCCGGGCAAAGTACATGGCGCCGGCCTCAACCGTCCGCGCATGACGATTCCTCCGCCGCCGATGGCCTGAAAAACCCGGTCAGTGCCGGCCACCGGCTGTCGCGTTGACGCGCGCCTCGTCCGAGGCGTCGCCCGGCTGGTCGCTTTCCGGAGCCGCTTCTTCCTCCAGAGCGGCACGCGTCTCTTCGGCAATACCCTGGATTTCCAGATCCATCGCGTTCGCGAACACGGAGACCAACATGTTGCGTACGGCTGGGCGCATGTGTGTGACGTAATTCGCGAGTCGCGGCAGCCACTCCATGGGCCCGCCTTGCACCATGTTCGGCAACATGTGCGTGCGGAACACGTTGATGAAGCGCTTGGCGGTGCGCCGCGAATCGGCGCGCAGTGCCACGAGCTCGTCCATTATGATGTTGACGGGGACGCCTTTGGACACCAGCTCCTGGCCGAAGCTCATCAGCAGCGGGCTCGTGACCCGATAGGTCCCCTCCTCGAGCTTTTCGACCACGCCAAACTGCCGAACTCGCTCGAACAGAGTCGCATCGTGAAACAAATCGGGATAGCGGGCTGCGAACTCTTCGGGCGAATGGTCTTCCGGCGTTTCCTCGTTCCAGGGTTGCACGAGCTTGGCTTCGAAACCGAACAGCTCGTCTAGGCCTTTGCCCTCTTCCCACATCTTGAGCAGCTCGGCGATGCCGGCCAGCGAGAAGCCACGTGACTGCAGCCGCTCGATCAAGATCAAGCGATTCACGTGCATCTCGGTGTAGTAGCCAACGCGGCCCACGATGCGCGGCGGGGGCAGCAAGGCCCTCGTCTGATAGAGGCGCAGCGTGCGCGTCGTCGTGCGAGTACGACGCGCCAACTCGTCTATGGTCATCCCGTTTGGATCGGCTTTCACCCTGCCTACCTTTGACTACCTTTACAGATTAGTCGCTCGAAGTAAACGCTGCTACTCGCTGTTCGCGCCTGGGACGACCGGAAGCCGCTAGACGCCCGTCCAGGCATCGTCCGGCTCGCAAAAATCCGCACCGCATTGCGCGCCGACCATCCCGCGAATTCAGGCCGGATCGAAGCGAGTGCCTCAGACTCAACCCATCCATTCTCAGTCTTTCGCACCTCCCCCGAGGAACCGATAGAGAGGCCTGACGCTCTCCTCATACCGGGGACGCCAGCCGTGCCTGGACCCCGATGCAGTCGACGCGCTGCTAAAGGAAGGTTAGCACTCTGCCGGGCTTCCGCGGCGAGGCTGGCAGCAATTCGTATGCGCACCCATCCCTTACCCAGGAAACGCCGGGGCGGCTGGTATGCCGCGCTTTTCATCGCATTCTCGCTGGCGAGCTGCACGCGCGTCGAGGAGCCGCGCCCGCAGGTATCGAACGCCCCCCGCACAGCCACCCATGACGGCGCCCCATCCGGTCAGGCCGGCAAGCGAGGCGACGCGGAACCCGCCGCAATGCAGGGCCGCTGCTGGGTCCCCACCCCAGCCGAGGCGTCCGCGCCGGCCCGGCCAGCGGCAGAGTGCCCAACGGATCCGGGACCCGTTCCGGTTCTACCGCAAGGGTCCGTACGGTTCATCGACGCGCCCGACAAGCCGCGCGTGCTCGTCGAGCTGGCGCGCGAGCACGAGCATCGCAGCCGCGGCTTGATGTACCGGACGCACATGCCGGAAGAGCGCGGCATGCTCTTTTCGTGGTCCGAAGAGCAGGTGCAGTCCTTCTGGATGCACAACACGTGCATCCCGCTCGACATGCTGTTCATCGCCACGGATCAAACGATCCTCGGCATCCTCGAGCAGGTTCCGACGCTCAACGAGCGCTCGCGAACGATCCCTTGCGCCGTATCGCACGTGCTCGAGCTCAACGCGGGCTGGACACGTCAGCATGGCGTGAAGGCCGGACAGCGCGTCCAGATCCAAGACTGACGGGCCTTCCAATTCGGGCGCAGCTCGACGAGAGTCGTCGCCCATGAACGATAGACTCCGTCCAGAAACACGCACGTCGCGTGCGCTCGTGCCTCTCGCCTGTCTGCTGCTGGCCGCCGCGTGCCAATCGAAACCGAAGGAACCCGAACCACCGCCGAAGGCTGAAACGCCCAAGCCCGCAGCCGCACCGGCGACGCCCGAGCCTGCCGCAACGGCGGTGACGAGCGCGGCCGCGCCTGCCGGCGATGCCGCGGATGCGGCCTCGAGTGCAGCGGCTAAGAGCGCTGCGAGCGACGGCGGAACGGTGGTCGTTCAGGCAGGGGGCTCGGATCCAATCGAAGGCAAGTTCACGCTCGCGCAGGCCACTGCAGGCTTGGCCGGCCAAGGCAAACTGATCGCGGAAATCCGTACGGCCAAGGGCGCGCTCGAGTGCGAGCTCTATCAGGACAAGGCGCCCATCACGGTCGCAAACTTCGTGGGGCTCGCCCGCGGGCTGCGCCCATTCAAAGAGCCCAGCGGTAACTGGGTGAAGAAGCCCGCGTACGACGGCACCACGTTCCATCGCATTATCAAGGGCTTCATGATCCAGGGTGGGGACCCGGCCGGCAGCGGCGCGGGTGAGCCCGGCTACACGATCGTGGACGAGCTCTGGGAAGGCGCGCGACACGACCAACGCGGTCTCTTGTGCATGGCCAACCGCGGCAAAGACACCAACGGCATGCAGTTTTTCATCACGGACGCCGCGGCGGCGCACCTGGACGGCGGCTACACCATCTTCGGCAAGTGCCAGCCGGACAGCGTGATCGAAGCGCTGGCTAGCTCGCCAGTCAGCGGAGATCGCGCCGACGATCCGCCGAAGATCGAGAGTGTCGTGATTCACCGCGGGAAAGTGGCCAAAAAAGCCGGCGCGGCCAAGGCCAAGTGAAGTGGGCGCGCCGCGCCCTGTAAGCTCCGAACCCGGGCCGCGTTACGAAGAGGCGACATGAACCTTTGGATTCACTGCATGCCGCGCGGCCGCGTTTGGCTTACTTGTCTCGGCTGGTTGGTCCTGATCTGGTGTACGGGCTGCGCCGGCGCCAAACAGTCCGAAGCCGCCGCAGCGCGCGCACCCGGCGCTGCGCCCATGCCACAGGCGGCGTATGGCGGCGAGGCAGCGCTGTACGCCGACGATGCACAGGAAGAGGTCGCCGCAGATAGCGACCGGCGTACCGCTCAGGCCCCCGCCGCGGGTGTACCAGGCCGCGCGCCTCCTGTCGCACCTCCCGCTTCGGGCAACGAAGGGACCGCCGCTTCGGGCTCGCTGCCAGCACGCGATCCCAAGACGCTGGCCGCACCGCTTCTCATCTACAGCGCTAACCTGCAGCTCGCGGTGTTCGAGGCACCGCAAGCGCTGGATCGCGCCGAGCAGCTCGCGAAAGAAGCCGGCGGCTACCTGGTGCGACGCGACGATCGCACGATCGTCGTGCGCGTGCCGGCCGCGGGTTTCCACGGTCTACTCGATCGCATGCTCGGGCTCGGGGACGTCTTGCACCGCAACGTGAGCGTGCGAGACGTGACCGAAGAGTTCTACGATCTGCAGATTCGCATTCGTAACGCGGAGCTCGTGCGTGAACGGCTCGAGCAGCTCTTGCAGCGCGCGCAGAAGGTGGAGGAGGCGCTGGCGGTCGAACGCGAGCTCGAGCGCGTGGCGGGCGAAGTGGAACGGCTCAAGGGGCGCATGAAGCTGCTGAGCGAGCTCTTGGCGTTCTCCACGATCACGCTCGAGTTTCAACCCCGGGCCGTGCAGCACGTGGAAAGCTCGGTAAACCTCCCCTTCCCTTGGCTCCAGCAGCTCGGCCTCGGGCCGCTGCTGAGCTTGTGAGAACGATCATGAAGTTTACCGTGCAGTGGCGCAGCATCGCGCTCCTCGGCTTGGCTCTGACGGCGAGCGCGTGCGGCAACGCGTTCCAAGCAGGCACACCGCCCGGTTTCGTGGAGCTGCCGGATCAAGAGGAGTACGACTACAGGGCCACCAACGCCGACGGCTTGGTGCTCGCCGTACGCGAGCTGGAACACGAGCCCAAGGGCGAGCTTTCGTTCTGGACGAAAGCCATCGAGAAGCAGCTCCGCGAACGTGCGGGCTACGCGCTGCTCGGCACGCGCGACGTCAAAGCCAAGACCGGAGAGCCCGGCAAACAGCTCCGCTTCGGGCACGATCAAGGCCGCACGCCCTACCTGTATTACGTCACGCTGTTCGCCACGGACGACAAGCTCTTCGTCATCGAGGCCGGCGGCACGAAGGCGCTCATGGAGCGGCACGCCGCGCAGATCGACTGGACCGTAGCGAAC
>DATHEN010000804.1:0-5107 GCA_035318565.1 Polyangiaceae bacterium | reverse complement strand
CGGAGATTCCTTCACCAGCGCTGCGAGCCGAGCGCGCGCCCCCTCCAGGTCCCCTAGATCCTCTAGCACCTGAACCAGGCGTAACGTGAGCTCGCGATCCGCGGGCGGCTCGGCGCGGGCCACGGCGCGCTCGAGCGCCTCGACCAACTCACTCGAATAGTCCCCGCCGAGCGCGTAAGCGCTCTCCAGATCCAGCAGCGCTTCGTCGTCGCGACCGAGTTCATTCAAGAACTGCGCGCGTTCACGAAACAGCTCGGCACGGCTCGGCTCCTCCGCCATGCGCCGCTCCAGCATTTCGAGCGCTTGCTCGGGCTCGTTCGCTTGCCGATACAGCTCGATCAAGCGCGGCAGCACGTTCGCATCGGGCGTCTCCGCTTCGAGCGAGGCACGCAGCACACCGGCGGCCTCGAGCCACGCTCCGCGCTCGCTCAAGCGCTGCACGAGCGCTTCGCGCAGCTCGCTGCTCTCGGGACTCGCCTCCACGCCCAACTGCAGCGCACGCTCGGCAGCGGCTTCGTCGCCCTGCTCGCTTCTCAGCGCCAGCAGACGACGCGCCACGTGCTCCGCAGCGGCGCCGCGCTCCACACGCAACAGGCCCTCGAGCGCGTCGGCGAACTGATAAGGATCGGCTGCGCCTTCACACAGGCGCACGATGGCCGCCAGCGCTTCGCGATTGGCGGCGTCCCAATCGAGGATGGCGCGGTGCACGTCCAAGGCTTCGCCGCCGCGGCCGTCTTCCTCGAGAATGCCCGCGAGCTTCAGTGAAGACTCGACGACGCTTTCGACGTCCTGTTTGTCTTTGGCGGCTTCGATGCGCGTCCGCAAGAGCTCGGCCAGCTCGGCGCGACGGCCGGTTCGTTCGAGGATACCAGCCAGCAGCACGGCGGCCTGCGTCTGACCGCGATCTTCGGCCAGAATATCCTGGAGCGCTCGCACCGCTTCGTCTTCGCGGCCCGAGCGCGTGAGAAGCAGCGTGGCCTGTTCCAGGCGCAGCACCGCGCGATCCGCGGCCGAGTCGGTGAGCGGCACGGTCTGTTCGAGCAACGTGACGAGGCGCTCCGTATCTCCCGCCTCACGATACAGCTCGAGCAGCGGCTGCCAGACGTCGCGATCCGCAGGCTGCCGCTCGCGCAAGATCTCGTACAGGCGCGCAGCGCGCGCCCAATCGGAGCCTTCTCGGGCGCGGCGCGCCAGCCCCAGCAGTACTTCGCGCGCTTCGTCGGGAGGGAGCAGCAGCGCGGCTTGCTCGCGCAGCTCTTCGGCTTCCTCGCCGCGCCCTGCGCGTTCTCGCAAATTGGCGAGCTCGAGCTTCGCGAATGCGGCGTCGGGCTCGGACAGCGCCGCTTGCTCGTTGCCGAGCGCGCGCTCCAAAATGCTCCCGGCGAGCTCGGATTCTCCGAGCTCGAGCGCGAGCGCGAAACCTTCGCGCAGCGCCTCCGGGTGCGGCCCCGACGGCAACGTTACGCGCAGCGCCAGGGCATCGATGAGCCAGCGCTGGCGTCCCGCCTGCCGCGCGACGCGTTCGAGCAGCGTGAGTGCGCGCTCGTCGGCGGGGTTGTCTCGGATGCGCGCTGCGAGCAGCTGTTCGGTGCGCTCGTAGTCCGGCTGGATGGCCAGCGCGTGCTCCAGGAGACTGATGGCTTCGTCGGCGGACGCCGTGGAGCGCAGGCGGATCTCGGCGAGCCGGAAGAACGGCGTCGCGTCATTCAGGGCGTAGCCGCCGGCGGCAGACAGTGCCACTCGACGCTCGATCACGCGTTGCTCAGCGTCCGTATCCTGTACGATGGCGTAGACGCTCCCGAGCGCCGACCAGGCGACGTCGTCGGTCACGTTGGTGCGTTCGAGATCGTAGTGCACGCCCCGCGCTCGATCGCGGAGCTTCGCCTCGGCCGCACCCACACCCGCTTCGGTGCGCACGTGCAGGAGAGCCAGATCGCCGAGCAGGCGCGCCGCCTCGCGCGGCTCCACGGCACCCTTGAGACGCTCTTCGAGCGCACGCACGAGCAGCTCCGGCCGATTGCGCGTACGCAGGCTGCGCTCGAGGCTGGCCGCCTCGCGTTCGTTTTCGAGCGCTGCTTCGAAGGCGCTCTCGATGAACTCGGCGGCGCGCACGCGATCTTGCTTTCTTGCGGCAATTTCGCTCAAATCGAGCAGCGCTTCGGCGCGGCTCGGTGCGTCCGGGCCGGCCTGCGTGTGCACGAGCAAGAGCGCGCGGTACATCTTCTCGGCGCGTTCGATCTGGCCCTCTTCGAACGCCAGCCGCGCCAGTGCCTGCAATATTCCGGGATGCGCGGGGTCGATCTTGCTCGCCAGGGTGAGCTCTTCGAGCGCCTCCGCGCGCTGTCCTTGAGCCAGCGAGACACGCGCCAGTGCCCAGTGCACGAGCGCCCGATCTTTCGGACGGCGCGCACCGTAGCGTGCGATCTGCTCGCGCAGATGGTGCGCGGCTTCGTCGAAGCGCCCCGCCAGGCGCAGGGCATCGGAGAGCGCGAGGCCCAAGCTGGGATCTTCCGAAAGCTCGACGGCTTGCTCCAAGAGCGGCACGGCGCTGGCCGGATCCTCGCGTTGTTGGAGGTGCAGGAACGCAGCCTCACGCAGCAGGCCGAGTCGGCTCTTCACGTCGGCGGCGCGCGCCGCTTCGGCGGCCAGCAGCTCGGCGAGCGGCAACCAATCCCGGGCTTCGCGATACAGCTCGGCGAGGCGACGCCGCGCCGCGCCCGCGTCGATGGCGTGCTGCGCCACGTATTCGAGGCGTGCGCGAGCGAGCGCGCGATCCCCGGCGGCCACGTACGCCTCCGCGAGGCGTAGACCGCGGCTGGCGAGGGCATCGCGCGGCGACTGCGCGCACAGCCACTCCAGGACTTCCGCGGCGCGTGCGGCTTCGCCGCGCGCCTCGTGGATGCGCGCCAGCGCTTCCAGGCTCGCGTCTCCTCCGAGGCCGGCGCCCTGGGCGTAGTCTTCGAGTGCGCGATCGACGTCTCCCAGGCGTTGCTCACTGAGCTCGGCGGCGCGCGCCCAGAGCGCCGCCGACGCCGCCACGTCTCCCGCGCGCTGGCGCGCGCGCGCTTGCTCCTCCCAGAGCGCGACGATCTCCTCGTGCAGGCCGTGCTCTTCGAGCAAGAGCGACAGGCGCGTGACGGAGCTCGAGGCGATGTCGTCCGCCGCATCTTCCGCGAAGAGCTGGCGAAATAGCGCCATGGCGCGCTCCGGCGCTTCGAGCCGATCCGAGCACAGGCAGGCCGCTTCACGCTGCAGCTCGCGGCGGCGGCGCTTGGGTAGCGGCAGCGCAGCACCCTGCAGCAAGAGCTCCACGACCTCGGCGTGTTGCCCGACCTCCAGCAGCCGTTCCGCGAGCTCGTCGATGGCCCAGTCCGCTGCGCGAGCAGGTCCGGACTCTGCGCCGGCCTCGCCGTCTTTCCAGGCTTGTCTCGCGAGCTCGAGCAAGCTCCGGCACACATTCAAGCCGAGCTCGAGACTGCCGGTGCCACTGGCCGCCACCTCGATGGCGCGATCCCAGTCCGCCGCAGAGACGTAGGCGCGGAGCGCGCGCAAGACGTCCTGAGTACGGTGCTGGTAGACCTGGCCGAGCCTGCGAAACAGTGCGCTGCGCAGCTCGAGCTCGCCAGCCGCTGCGGCCTCGTCGGCGAGCAACTCGGCCAGATCCGTCCAGCGCTCTTCGGCTTCCAGCAGCGCCGCCAGGGCCTCGCGGATCTCGGCGTCTACGCCGAAATCACGGCGGATGGCGGCCCAGGTGAGTATCGCCGCGGGTCGATCGTTGCGCTGGCGCGCGTGCAGCTCCGCGACGCGTATTCGATCGGCGCGCGCCGCCTCGCTCCCGCCGGAAAGGTGCGCGCGAGCCAGGAGCGCCGCCGTCAAATCGTCCCAGCGCTCGGCGCGATCCAGGACGTCTATCAGGCCGTCGAGCGCGTCGGCGTCCTCGGCATCGTCCGCCAGGCGCCGCCGCCAGTTGTGCACGGCGCGATCCGTGTCCTCCAAGTGCTCGTCGGCCACGTGCGCGGCCTCGGCGAGCGCTGCGCGCCGGCCCTCCGATTCCGGCTCCAGGTCGGCGCGCCGCTCGAGAACGGCGCAGCGCTCCTGCATACGGCCTGCGGCGAGCAAGAGCGCGTCCAGACGCCGCGCCGCATGCAGCGCGAGCGCGGCTTCGGCTTCGCCGCCGAGCGCGCGGCCGTACAACTCGATCGCGCGCGCGGGGTCGCGCAGCGCTTCTTCGTAGATACCCGCCGCTTCGCTCAAGAGCTCGGCCTGCAGCGCCGGCGCGCGCGACTCTGCCGTTTCGATCAAGAGCTCCGCGCGACTGCCCTGCGCGCCGGTGAGCTCTGAAAGCTCGCGCAGGCGGGCGCGATGACCGGGGTCGGCCGGCTCGAGGACGAACAGGTCGGCGGCCGTCTTCAGTGCGCCGGGGTGATCCTGCAGCTTGTCCTTGCGAATCTCGAACAACTCGAGCAGCGCAAGGCCTCGTTCTTGCGGATCATCGAGCGCTTCGATCTCGATTTCTCGCATACGCACGGCTTCGGGGGTGCGCTCGCCGCGTTCGTAATAGTTGCGCAGATTCGTGGCGACGCGATCCCTCACCGAGCGCGAACGTTCGCCCGCCTCGATCAATACGGCGGCAGCCGCTGCTGGCAGCTCGACCAGTCGCTCCAGCAGGGCGATCGCCGCGGGATCATCGGCGTCGTGCTGCAACAGGCCTTCCACGATTTCGAAGGCCGGCACGGCCTCGTTCAAATCCATCCACAACGCGGCCACCCTGAGCGAAATCTCTCGTGACGCCTGCGGCGAAGCGCCCTCACGGCGTCGAGTCAAGAGCGCGATCAACGGGCGCGCGTGCCCGTGGCGCTCGTACAAGCGTTCGAGCGCGGCATCGATGCGCGCGTCGTCGGGCGCGAGTTGGCTCTGGCGTTCCAGGTAATGGATGGCGCGTGCGGAATCGCCGGCGAAGTCCTTTGCCGCCATGGCCGCTTCGCGCAAGAGCTCGGAGGCTTCCGCCGGCGGGAGCGGACGGGCCAGCATGCGATCGTAGAGTGCGAACAACTCGGGCCAGCGCCCGGTCGCGTTGAAGGAAAGCTTCAAACGATCGAACGCCCAG
>DATHEN010000803.1:0-2341 GCA_035318565.1 Polyangiaceae bacterium | reverse complement strand
TCGAGTGCGCGCCCCACGCTGTGGAGACGCGCTAGCGCTCGGCTGCACCGGCACGCCAGCGTCCGCAGCGCTCAGCGATGCGGGCCTCACTTGCATTTCAGGCGGGGTTTCGCGCTCGGGTTTTTGAGGCCCGTGGGATGTTTCGGCAGGTGCGGCCACGACCGCCGGCGGCGCGGACGGCTCGGCCGCAGGCGTGCGCACGGTGTCGTCGCTCGGGCGAGCTCTCACGATGAGCAGGGTGGTGATCGCCGCAGCCGTGAGCAGAGCGAAGACTCCAGCGAGCCAGGTGCGGCGCCGAGTGCGCGCTGTCGTCTCGTTCGACGGGGAGTCGGGCCCTCCGGCCAGCAGAACCGCAGGATCGGGGTTCGTGTCTGCCGAGAACAAGGCGCTCCTCGCCGCGTCGGTCTCCGCAGGGGGGCGCGAGCTCAGCGCCACATCTGGCGTTCGACGTGAGCGGGCGCTGTTCAGAATCCCGGGTACCGCTTGTGACAAGGCCTCGTAGAACTCGTTCGCGGTCGCGTAACGCTCATTGCGGTCACGGCGTAGCGCCTTGTGAACCACGCGCGCCAGCGCTTCGGGCACGTTGGACGCGAGCGTGCGCACGTCGGGAGCGTCGGTGGTGCAGATGCTGATCAGCACGGCCTCGTACGCCGTACCCACGTGGGGCGGCCGCCCGGCTAGGGCTTCATAAAGAATCGCCCCGAGACTGTAGAGATCGGCGCGTCCGTCGATGTCGCGCAGCGCTTGGGCTTGCTCGGGTGACATGTAGAACGCCGTTCCGAGCACGGTGCCGCGCCGGGTCAGCGTATCCACCGTGTTCTCGCGCACGATTTTCGAGATGCCGAAGTCGACGATTTTGACGAAGACCGGGTCGTCGTCGCGCAGGCACAAGAAGATGTTGTCCGGCTTCAAATCGCGATGCACGATTTGAGCTTCATGTGCGCGTGAAAGTCCGCGCAGCACCTGCCCGGCGATGTGCACGACGTCGTTCGGGGGGAGCCGGCTTTCGCGGCGCAGGCGAGCACGCAGGTCCTCGCCCTGCAGGTGCTCCATCACCAGAAATGGCAGGCCGTCTTCGGTCGTGCCGGAGTCGAAAATCTGCACGATGTGGGCGCTCTCGACCTTGCTGACGGCCTCCGCCTCGCGTTGAAAGCGCAGCGCTGCGTCGCGGTCTCGGGCGATGTCGCGCTCGAGAAACTTCAGAGCGACCCGCTTGCCGATCGAAGTGTGAGTGGCCCCGTACACCGCACCCATGCCGCCCCTGCCGAGCAGCTGATCGATGCGGTACTTGCCCACGATCACTTGGCCGATGCGCGCCTCGGCGTCGGTCTCCGCGAGCTCTTCGCGGTCTTTCGAATGACGCGTTGTTTTCAGCGTTACCACCCGCGGCCGTCAGCGTAGCACGCTGCTCGCGCGGGGGTGCAGTGTGGCGGGACGGGCGCTCGGGCCGCGCTCGCCGCCTTTGCGCGTGAAAACGCGCTTAGCTGGCGCTGCGACGCTGAAACGCCGCATGAATGCGCGAAGTGGTCCGCGCAGCGGCCTTCTTGTGCACGACCCCTTTGCTCGCTGCCTTGGCGAGCGCACGAGTGGCTTCCGATATACGGTCCTTCGCCGCCTGTTCATCCCCGCCGGCGAGAGCGGTCCGCGCTTTTTTCACTGCCGTGCGCACTGCCTGCCGGATGCTCCGGTTGCGCTCGGTGCGTACGATACGCTGTCGATTACGTTTTTCCGCAGAGGCGTGATTGGCCATCGTCAGATCCTGATCCTGTGAGCGCTCACTTGGGGGCGGTTTTCTTCGCGTCGGGCGCGTTCGAGTCGTAGCCCTCGGGATGCAGCGGGAACTGCGGTGTGCTCTGTTTGGCTCGCTCGCGCTTCTTGTTGCGACCCAAATTGCTGTGCGCAATGGCACGGCGGCGCTCTGTTTGTCTGGTGGACGAAACCATGAATCCTCGCCGGAAATCCTGCCCCGGGGGGCCTGAGGGGCCGGGAATATGAAAGAATGGCCGGAGCTTGTCAATGCGCAGGGCTCCGAAGCCGCTCAGAGCGGCCGCAGAGTGTAGCGCACGCTCCAAGTCGGGCGGCTGAAAGGCTCCACCCGCGCCCGGGCCAGGGCTCCGCGGACGCAACGGGCCAGCGCGGGTTCCACGTCTTTCCCGAGCTGCACGCCCTTAACGGCGCCATCGGAGGAGAACACGATTTCCGTGGCGATGGGCTGCGTCTTGCCGGCGAGACAGGCGCGCGCGCCGGGCAGGACCGTGTCGAGCGCAGCGGTAACGGCACCCGGTGAAGGACGCTCCACGACGGGTTGCCTGCCGTCGGCGGGTTTGAGTCTCGGATCGTG
>DATHEN010000802.1:0-7527 GCA_035318565.1 Polyangiaceae bacterium | reverse complement strand
CCGGTCAGGTCTTCGTCGACCGAGGCGTATTGCCCAGTGAGGCTGACCTTCTGGCGCACCAAAGCGGCATCTCGCACGACGTCCAGGCCCAGCACCGCGGCCGTTCCGCCGCTCGGCTTCAGCAAGGTCGTGAGCACGCGGATGGCGGTCGTCTTACCGGCGCCGTTCGGACCCAGCAGGCCATAGACGGAGCCGCCGCGAATCGCCAGATTCATGTCGTCGAGGGCCCGAGTCTGTCCGAACGTCTTGATCAGGCCCCGGGTCTCGATAGCGTTCGTCATGCTCCACACACCTCGGAGCGTGCTCCAGCGCTGTCAAGAGGGCGAATCGCCCCAATCACCCCAGTGGCATGCGAAACGTGAACGTGGTCTCAGCAGGCGTAGATACGGCCTCGAGCGTGCCAGCGTGAGCTTTCGCGATTTCGGACGCGATGTAGAGACCCAAGCCGAGGCCTTGCTGGTTCGGCCGAACTGCACCGCGAAAGAATGGCTGAAAGAGCTGCTCCAGCGCCGCGAGTGGTATCGGCTCCCCCTTGTTTGACACCGTGAGTTGGAATGCACCGCCGGCAGTAGAGGCTCGGACCCGGACCGGCTCTTCCGGAGCGCCGTGCGTCAGCGCATTGCCCAGCAGATTCGAGAACAGCTGACCGAGGCGCGCTCGATCACATTTCACGGGCTCGTTCAGATCGAGGTCCGTCTCGATGCCGCGATCGGGAAAGCTCACGCCGAGCTCGGCAATGACCTGCTGCAAGACCTCCTCGAGCGACTCGCTGCTGTCGAGCGTCAGTTGGAGCCCGCCGCCGAGGCGACCTCTAGCGAAATCCAGGACGTCATTGATGAGCGAGGACATTCGCCGCCCGCTGCGCTTGATGCCCGCCAAGGCGCGCGACGTGATGTCGTTGCTGGGGAGCTCCTCGAGCAAATCCGTGTACCCCAGGATCGCGCCGAGCGGATTACGCAGGTCATGACCGAGCACCGCGATGAACTGTTCGCGCAACTCTGCCGACTTGCGTTCGTCGAGCAGGCTCGCCTCGCTGGTGTCCAGCTGTCGTATCGTGTCGAGATGAATGCCGATGAGCTCGGCGAACAGCTTGAACATACCGAGCGTCTCGGGAGTCTTTACGTTGGCAGGGCGCGGATCGATCGCGCACAACGTGCCGAAAAAAGAGCCATCTTTCAGGATGATCGGCGTGGAGATGTAGCTCTGGAAGCCGTACATCGCCGGCGTGGGGTGACCGCAATAGACTGCGTCTTCCGCCACGTGATTGATGGCTATCGTTTCGCGCCGGTGCCGAACTTCTCGACAGAGCGTGGTTGCGACTTTCAGCTCGCCGCCGGGCACGAGCCCGAACTCGATCTCGTCGCGCACGCTGCAGGCCACCCAGCGTTCGTCGGTCACCCGGACCACGGCCGCGAAGCCCATGCCGGTCGTCCGGCACAGCACCTCGAGTATCGTCGGCACCGCATCGATGCGACTGACCGCGCGCACCGCGTCCAGATAGTCGTCCGAGGGCTCGAGAGGCGTCATTCTTCAGCTTCGTCGTCTATAATCATCGTGGTGACGCGGAGCCATGTCCCCTCCGAACTCGCGGCGTGCGGGTACACTAGCAGACGGATCGGCCGGCGCTCGTGACACGGCGATCGAGCTCGCACGTGGCGCGCCAGGGGGCGTTCCAGACCCGGCGAAATTCGCGACCAACCTGCCTCGAACCGACGCCGCCGCAGTAGGCAGTCAGCGAGCGAAGATCCGTTCCAGAACCGCGAACGGGGCCGCGTCTTTCCCGAAGGTAAACGTGCCCTCTTCGCGCATCTCCTGGGCCGCGTCCAGGAGCGCGCCGTACGCACGGCGAGCGAGCGCGCTGCCCACGCTCACCCGCTTGACGCCCATGCGGGATAGTTCGGCGAGGCTGAACGCGGCGCCGGACAGTCCCATCACGACATTCACGGGGCGGTCGACGGACCGCACCACTGTCCGAATGTCGTCCTCGCGCGTGAGCCCCGGAGCGTACAGCACGTCGGCGCCCGCCTCCTGGTATGCCTGCAGCCGCTGGATCACGTCCGCCAGATCGGCGCGGCCCACGAGGTAGTTCTCGGCGCGCGCGGTCACGAGAAATGGAAACGGGTGTGCGCGAGCAGCCTCGACCGCTGCGCGTACCAGCTCCCGCGCGCGTTCGAGCGGCAGCAGCGGGGCGCCAGGGTCATAGCTGACGTCCTCGAGCGAGGCGCCGGCGAGTCCGGCAGCGCCAGCCAGTGTAATGGTCTCGAATACGGCTCGTTCTTCCGTGCCGAAAGCGTTCTTCAGGTCCGCGCTGACGGGGAGCGATGTCGCGCGAACGATATCCGCGGCGTTCGCGAGCACGCTGTCTCGGCCGGGAATCCGATCCGCTTCGCCGATCGAAAACGCGAACCCTGCGCTCGTGGTGGCGATGGCTTCGAACCCGCAGTGCTCGAGCAGCCGCGCCGAGCCCGCGTCCCAGGCGTTGGCCAGAATGAACGCGCCCGCTCGCGCGTGAAGCTCCTGGAATTTCGAACCCTTCTCAGCCTGCGTCACCACGGCCTGCTCCTTGGCGTTCGCCGCGTCATACGGCAGGCGCAGTATGGGACCTCGGGGCCAGTTTCGAGAACAGGTTTAGCCTCGGTTCTGGATGTACCGGCTCTGCCTGAGCCGTCCTTCAGGGCTTGCTCGCATGGCAGCCCACGCACAGGCTCTGCCCTTGAAGCCAGGTAGGCGGATCGTTCTTGGGATCCCCGTCCAGGTAGAGCGCTGCCCGTTCATCCGCGCGCGCGATGCGCTCTGCGAGCTCTTCCCCGAACGGCCAGGCGTCGAACGTGGGGGACGCCTTGGCCGTTTCGTACAGCTGCCGTGCACGACGCGCATCGCCGCGCTTGACGAACAGATCTCCGTAGATCAGAAAAATTCCCTCCCAGACGTGATCCACGACTCCGGCGTTC
Source organism: Polyangiaceae bacterium (assembly GCA_035318565.1). Taxonomy (GTDB): domain Bacteria; phylum Myxococcota_A; class Polyangia; order Polyangiales; family Polyangiaceae; genus DATDJP01. Next base: position 4,576 of record DATHEN010000802.1, on the reverse strand, counting down.
GAGCACGTCGGCTGCTGGGCGCGCGCGGGATACGCGATCGAGAAATCGTCGCCAGGTTCGTAATCGAAGCCGCACTCGGCGAGCGTGGCGTACATGGCGTCCAGCGCCTCCGGGAAGTACTGGTGCTGCGCCGGCAAGACCAGAAACGCTTGCGTTCGCACGCCGTTGACGTACGGCGGGTAGTATTGCACGCCTTCGGCGAGCACCTGTCGCCCCGCGCTGATGCGCTGCTCGTCGCCGAGCCCCGCCCCCAGGGTAACCTGCGCGATGCCCAAGAACGCGTTCACGTGCGGATCGTCGGGGCGGAGCGAGCGTGCTTGCTCCAGCTTGTCGATGGCATCGAGGACGTCGACCAGCACTTGCTCCAGGCTCCGCGGCGCGCCCGTCGCCCGCCACAGGCGCATCGTGCCCGCGTAGAAGGCGAGACGCCCTTGATCCGGTCTCTGTTCGAAAGCAGCATCGAGGCGCTCGATGAGATCGGGAACGGCCGCGTAGTCGCCGGCCTCGAGCGCCGCGTAAGCGGACGGAATCGGATTGGCGTCCCGCGACGCCCCGGAGTCTGAATCCTCACTTCCGCAGCCCAAAAGCCCGAGCGCGCCCGCGCCGGTGAGCGCCGTGGTCAGAAACTTCCGAGCCGGGGTGAAGCGTGAAGGTGTCGGAGCGTGCATGGCGTGGATTCTGGGGCCAGGCCAGCAGGCGTCACGAGCGCAAAGAATTCGTGGACAGGTGAAATGGTTTCATCCGTCGCATGGCATAGTCGATCTCGATGCTCGGCTCTGGCCGCTCGCTCCCCCTGCACGTGCTGCCCGCCTTCGAAGCGGCGGCGCGGCTCGGCAGTTTTCGACTCGCCGCAGCAGAATTGCATCTGACCCCTTCGGCGGTCAGCCATCAGATCCGCCTGCTGGAGGAAGCCGTTGGCACGTCGCTCTTCGAGCGCCTACCGCGCGGGCTGCAGCTGACGGACGAGGGTCGCGCCTTCGCCTCGACTGTGCGTGAGGTTCTCGAACGGCTCGAAACCGAAGCAAAGCGCCTGTCCCCCGAGCAACCCAGCGGCCGCCTCCGGCTCAGCCTTCCGGATTTCGTCGCGCATCTTTTCGTGCTGCCGGCGCTCGCGGCGTTCCGCGCCCGACACTCGCACATCGACCTCGACATCCAGGCCACCATGTCGCTGGCCGACGTGGAAGCGGGTGACGTCGATGCCGCGGTGCGGATCGGCTCGGGACAGTGGGGCAAGCTCGTCAGCCACCAGATCACGGAGGTGGTCGGCACCGTCGTTGCGTCTCCCGAGCTTGCGGCGCACGCCTTGGACTCGAGCCGGCAGGCTGAGGTGCCGATGCTCTGTCTCGATCGGCTCGAGCAGCACACGCGCCAGACCCTCCATGACGCGGGCTTTCGCACGCACGCCACACGCGCCGTACGCGTGGACAGCTCCATGGCGCTGCTTCGAGCGGCCGAAGAAGGGCTGGGCGTGACCGTCGTGTATACGCCGCCGAACAAGCCGTTTCAGCCGAACGCTCGTCTGGTCGCGTTGTCACACGAGCCGATCATCGTGCCGTTCGCGATGTATTTCGTGTGCCGCCAGAATGACACGCAACGACCGGAGCTCGTAGCGCTGCGCGCCTGGTTGATCGAGTGCATCGCCTCGTAGCCTGGTATGCTCGGCGCTTGGCGTGCCAGTCGTTAGCCGTGCACCTGCGACTCAGCCCTCACTCTCGGCGCCGCGAACGCTTGCTCGCTACGCTCTGCTCTTTCACCGCTCTGGTAAGCGCGCAGGCATGCACCACCGCGGATGGAGACGAGCCGGTGAACACAGTCTGCAGCCAGACTGGCGAAGAGCTCCAGACAACGTCCGCCGGGGAAGCGGACGCAGCGGCGTGCATGAAGCCCAGGGCCGCGTGCCTGGGTCCGCGGCAGTACGTGTATTCGATTCACTGGGCGCCAACCGAGGACTACTTGCTCGCTGGCACGAATGCCGAGCTTAGACTCATCGCCGCTGATCGGCGGGCGGAAACGCTGAAGCAAGTCGCGGTCTTCACCGGCCAAACCAAAATCAGTTTCGTACGCTGGTCGGCGGACGGCAAGTTCGCGCTGAGCGCGAGCGACAACCTTGCGTTGCTCTCCGTCAGTACTCACCCGCCGAAGCTCCGCGAGCTAGCACGTTACGACGCACACGACGGAGACGTGTACTTCGTGTCATGGTCTCCTGACGGAACGCACGCGCTCACGGCTGCGCAGAGCGGCATCGTCCGGCTGCTATCGGTGGACACGGCAGCTGCAACACTCGACGCACGCGCCGCATTCGTGGCGAGCGATGGCAAAGCATTCGGCGTCGCCTGGGCGCCAGATGGGCGGCATGCCATGAGCGTGGCTGAAGACGGCACGGCACGTCTTTTGGCCGTCGACTTCGAGCCGCCCGCTCTGCGTGAGCTGGCTCGAATCACCGACCCGGAGTGGAGGAGCGCCATCTCGTGGGCGCCGCGTGTGGAGCCGATGGTCGGAACCTGGGGAGCGCGCAATGCAGTGCAGCGCCTGACCGTCGACCTCGATACACGCCAGCTGGCGGTACGGGAGGAGCTCCTCTGGCACACGAGCGGCGTGGATGTGCTCGAGTGGAGCCACGATCACACAGTACTCCTCAGCGGCGGCCACGACGACACGCTTCGGCTTTCGACCGAGGTGTCTGGAGCTCTGCAGACGCTGGGCAGCTTGCGGGACGACGGCGCGGGCGTGCACGCGGCGAGCTGGTCCACCGATGACGCATTCGTCGCCATCGCTGCAAGCCACCACGATCAGGTCACGCTTCTAGACGCACGCAGCTGCCCGCGCTCGCGGTAGCGCTCATCGCTGATCGGCTGGCAGCGCTACGCGTGTAGCCGTCTCTGCAGCAGAGAAGCGGCAAACGCCGGTGGCCCGCGAGACTCCGCTCGTAAGTACACTTCTCAGAATTCTGCGGCGGAACTTCCGCCGGCAGCCAAAGCATGCCCAGCGCACTGTTCGACGCCTCGAGCAAGGGCAGATGTGCGGCGAGAGTGCTTCTGAGATGCATCCGGTAAGCGCTGCCGCAGCCGAGATCGGGAGCGGCTGCAGGCGCGCCACTCTGGTTGGTGCGCGCTCACCAGGTGGTTCCAACACTGTCCACACAGGAACGGCAGCGGGATCAAAATGCATCGCAGCGACGAATCTATTTGACGGGTTCGGCGGCGGCCGCTGCTCAATTTTTGCGAGCCCGTGTGCAGTTGCCCTGAGCGCTCACGACGTCGCGCGCTCGCGAGCGATCTGCGAGCGGAACGATTCGAATCGTGTCGTGCACCTCGCCGCGCGCGCTGGGCGTCGCTCCAGGCCTCGCCGAAACGCATGTTATGCAAAATGCATGGAAACGCCGTCTTCCATGCCCGATTCAGATCTTCTTGCAGCGCTTCCGGCGTTGCTGGCGCGCGAGCGCGCCGTGCTCGACGAGGTCATTGCGTACCTCGTCGAGATCGACCGGCGCCGCTTGTACCTCGAGCAGGCGTGTTCGTCGCTGCGCAGCTTTTGCATCGAGCGTTTGGGATACAGCGAAGACGAAGCATCCAAACGCGTGCGGGTGGTGCGCCTTGCACGACGGCTGCCGCGGGCGCTCGATGAGCTCGAGAATGGTGGCATCCATCTGACAGGATTGTTCCTGCTCGCGCCGTACTTGACCGAAGAAAACTCGGAGTCGCTGCTGAACGAAGCGCGAGGCGCGTCGAGGCAGCAGATCGAGCACTTGCTCGCTCGCCGGTTCCCTCGGCCGGATGTCGAGGCGCGCATCGACCCGATCGCCAGCCAGCCGACGCTGCCGCTCGCAGGAGCCAAACAATCCGGCCGGCCCGAAGCGTCGATCGGTCCTGGAGCAGGCACGAGTGAAACACAGGCCAGATTGGAGCCGCTGTCTGCATCGAGCTACCGGGTACAGTTCACCGCAAGCTCGGACCTCTACGCCAAGATCGAGCAAGCCAAGCAGCTCGTGAGCCACGCGGTGCCCGGCACTGACCTGGCCACGTTGATGGAACGAGCCATCGACGCGCTCATCGAGAAAGAGATCAGGAGAAAACGCGGCGCGGACAAGAAGCGTAAGCGCCGGCCGCAGAAGCCTGGCTCGCGCCACGTCGCGGTGGAGGTTGCAGGCGCGGTGTGGCAGCGCGACGGGTCGCAGTGCACTTTTGTGGACGGAGCGGGTCGGCGCTGCAGCGAACGCCGCTTCCTCACGCTGGAGCATGAGCATCCGCATGCGCTCAATGGGCCGTCCACGGTCGAGAATCTGTCCCTGCTCTGCAGCGCCCACAATGCCCAGAGTGCGCGCGAGGTGTTCGGTGAGGAGCACATCGAGAAGAAGCGCCGTGAACGTGGCGAGCGCGCGCAGACCGAAGGCAAAGTCCGCTCGGCCTTGTGCAAATTGGGCTTTCGCAGGCCGGAGGTCGTGCGAGTCCTCGCGGAGGTCGGAGCACGTCAGGGTCAGGATTTCGCACCCCAGCCTCTGCTGCGCGCCTGCTTGGCATCCTTAGTGCGGTGATGGGTTACTCGCGGTTATCCCGAGCGGCCGAAATCGCGCCAGTCC
>DATHEN010000801.1:0-8571 GCA_035318565.1 Polyangiaceae bacterium | reverse complement strand
GGGGTCCGGCACTTCCGCCACTGACCTGCGCCGGGCGCCACGTGCTCGAGCAGATACAGAAGCCGCCGCGCCGATCCCAACCTCCCGCTCGCGTCCTTGACCAGGCATGCGTCGACTATCGACGAGAGCCGGCTCGATACCGCGGCTCCAGCCAGGCGCACGGCCGGCGCAGGCGTGCTGGAGCAGATCTGGTCACGCAGCGCCGCCAGTGTCTCCCCAGCGAAAGGCAGCTCGCCCGTGAAGAGCTGGTACATGAGCACGCCGGCGGCCCAGATGTCCGTGCGCGCGTCCTGATACTCACCGCGCCACTGCTCGGGAGCCATGTACGCTGGACTTCCCGCAGTGCACAGCGGGTCGTCGTTCAGCGCGTCGAGCCTGTCCGACGCCACGCAGGCTGGACGAACGGCCAGGCCGAGGTCGATGATCTTGACCGTACCGCCGTTCGTCAAAAACACATTGCTCGGCTTCAGATCGCGATGAATCACTCCGCGTTCGTGCATGTGCAGAAGCCCGCGCAGCAGCGGCACGATGATCTGCATCGCCTCCTCGAGCGGCACCCGTCCACGTCGCAGACGCTCGGATAGGCACTCCCCGCTCAAGTATTCCATGACCAGGTACGGCGAGTCGTTCCAGGTGCCGTTGTCGAACAGGCGCACGATGTTCTCGTGATCCATGCGCGCCAGTGCCTGCGCTTCGAGCGCAGTGCGCCGATCGCGCGCCGAGAGTCCGGAACGCGGCAGCTTGATGGCGACCTCGCGCTGCAACGCGAAGTCGTAGGCGAGGAAGACGCCGCCCATGGCACCCGTGCCGATCTGACGCCGCAGCTCGAATCGTCCCTCAGGGCCGATGCGAATGGGTAACTCCGGCCAGTCGTTCACGCGCTGGCTCAGCTCGCCGGCGAGTGCCAGGAGGAGTGAGTCTCGGTGATCGACGCTGCTTTCTAGGTTCACGGTGATCAGGCCCCGCTTGGTCGCAAGCTCAAAGCATGGCGCGAAGCTCTTGCTTCAAGCGCCGAAACTGCTGGCGCAAGGCGGCGGCTTCGCGGCGCAGCGTGTCCTCCGTGAGCCACGCCTCGCCCTGGCTCATGACCCGAGCGATCTCGCTCCAGGACATCTGCTTGTCGACACGCAGCGTCAGCACCATGCGTTGCTTGATGGTGAGCCGCTCGCACACGGCGCGCAGCTTGACTTTGATCTCCGTCTTGAGCCAGGGGTGCGTCTCGGAGCGGTCGAGCGCGGGGCGCGCCCAGAGCTCGCAGCTGGAAACCAGTTCCTCGCGCTGGCGGCCGCAGAAGTACCGGTACGTCGCGTTGCGCGCGAGGCGGTACATCAGGGTGCGGATCGTGGCTTCGAAGCGAAATTGCGGCAGCGCCCGCCAGAAGCTCTCGAGACAGATGCTGTAGATCTCACGCGCCGCCGTTTCGTCGCGCACGCTGTTGGTGAGCCAGCCCTGCAGCTCGGATCCATAGCGCGCGATGGCGAGCTCCGCCGCGCGATCGAAGGAGCGCTCCGCGTGCAGCTCACGAATGCGATCTTCGATACTGACAGGATGTGGCAAATTCATGTCCACCTCACCTTTCGGTCGACGACCAGTAGGCGTGCCATCACGGGATTTTCGCGAGCGCACCGGCCCAGAGGACGTGCGCGGGATCCACGCAGGCCGTGACCTTGTGCTTCACGCCGCCGAGCGTGACGTAAACCTGTGAGTTCGATTCCTCGCGCAGCAGCGTTCCGTCGGCGGGCACGCTGCTGATCGCGTCGATTGCCGAGCTCCAAACCGGCACGCAGGCCTGCCCGGCGAACAGCCGCTCGCGGGTCTTGGCGTCAGGAACAGCGAACTTGGCTCCTCCCAGGATCACCCAAACGGTTCCGCCCTCGTCGCGCAGCAGCGTGCCGTCGCGCAGACTCGCGATGGGCCGGCCACGGGCGTCCGAGATTACGGCGTATACTGTCTCACTTCGCCGGGAGCGGCTGCCGACCCGCGCCCGCTGTATCGGTTCGACACAGGTGAACCGCCGCTCGAGGGCGAACCCAACGCTGCGATGACTGACCTGGGTGGGCTGGGCAAAATCCTGCGAACGCATATCTCCTCCGCTGCTCTAGCGACTCCGGGATGCCACTCAGCAAGTCGCGTGCCCCAGCGGAAATGCGCGAATCTTCGAAGAATTAGCGACCAGGCCCGGCGCCTGCGAAACGGACAGTTGTGCACCGAAACCGTGGGTTTCCTCACGCTGGTTTCCGAACGTGAACGGCTCCGATCGGCCTCGCTTATGACGCAGCGAGCCGGAGAGCCGGCACGCGTCGTCCCGAGGCGGACGCCTGCGCGGTAGGAGCGCGCCTGGACTCGTGATAAATAATCGAGAAATCAGGTGCGGCTCGCTCTGAACCCCGAAGGAGCGCCGGCCTCAGTTTGGACTCGCTCGCCGACTGCCTCTCCCTTCCCGGGACCGGGACGTCGCCTCGGAAAGCATACGTTGGCCACTCACCCAGCTCCGCGCGTCATCGGTCGCTACGTCTTGTGCGACCTCATCGCCAGCGGCGGCATGGCGGCCGTTCACCTGGGGCGGTTCATCGGGGTGCAAGAATTCTCGCGCATCGTTGCCATCAAGCAACTCCACGAGCATTTCGCCGGGGACCGCGAATTCGTGGCCATGCTCTTCGACGAAGCCCGCCTGCTCGCGCGAATCCGGCATACCAACGTGGTCGCCCCCCTGGACGTCGAGCTATCCGACTCGGGCCTGTTCATCGTCATGGAGTACGTGCACGGCGAGCCGCTCTCCCGCGTCCTGCGCGCCGCCAAAGCGCCGATCCCAGCGAATATCGCCTGCGCGGTGATGTGCCAGGTGCTCTCCGGGCTACACGCCGCCCATGAAGCGCGCGGCCCGGACGGGCGCAACCTCGACATCGTGCATCGCGACGTTTCGCCCCAAAACATCCTCGTGACCGAGGACGGCTCCGCCAAAATCGTGGACTTCGGCATCGCCAAGGCCGGCTGGTGCGCGCACGTGACGAGCGCAGGCGATTTGAAGGGCAAGCGCAGCTACATGGCTCCGGAGCAGTTCCGAGGCCAGCGCGTCGACCGCCGTACCGATCTATTTTCGGCCGGTGTCGTGCTCTGGGAAATGTTGACCGGCCGCCGCCTGTTCACGGCCGACGCGCCGGCGCTCATCGAGGAAAAGGTGCTGCAGGGCAACGTGCCGGCACCGAGCACCCTCGTGCCGGATCTTCCTCCGGAGCTCGATGCCGTCGTGGCGCGCGCCCTGTCACCAGATCCCGAACAGCGCTTCAAAGACGCGCATGCCATGGCCGCTGCCATCGCCGGCAGCGTACGCCTGGCGAACCTGCTCGAGGTCGGGGCGTGGGCGAGTGAGCACGCCGGGGAAGCGCTGCGGCTGCGTGCGGCGCGAATCCTGGAGCTCGAGAGCGTTTCTCTGGACGAGCTGACGTTGCCACTTCCAGCGTCGAGTCCGAGTCATGAGCGGCCGTTAGCCGCTTCCATCGCCTTCGCCAGAACGACGGGCGCTCACGCGCGAGTCCGCCCCCGGCCACGCGCGAAACACTGGGCCTGGAGCTTGCTGGCGCTGGTAGCGCTTTCGGGCGTCGCGGGCGCCATCGCCTTGGTGCAGCGCTCGGATGAAGCTCGAGCTTCCACCCCCGGCTCGCTACTCCGCTCTCGCCAGCTTCTCGTTTTAGCGTCGGGTAACAACGAAACGCGCAGCGCTCGGGTCGGATCGAACACTGTAGCTCCCGCTCCTGTTGCACACGCGCAGGCCGAGCCGGCGCGTGCGGCGTCCCCTGCCGGGCAGCCCGAACCCACGGCTTCGGCGATCAACCCAGCGCGTCCACTACGCACGCCGCCCCACAAGCCGAGCGCCGAAGAAAACCGCACGACTCGCGTGGCGATTTCCGAACCCGCCGTGCAAGCTGCGCCCAGCGCGGAACCGGCGCCCAGCGAGGCGTCTGCCGCCCCGACGCCACTGGCCGCAGCGGCCCCGCCCGCGCCGAATTGCAACCCGCCTCACTGGGTGGACGAAAACGGTTTCAAGCGCTTCAAACTCGAGTGCGTCGCTCCGAGCAGAAGGCCGTGACGTCCAGGACATTCGCGCCTTCATCCATATCCGTCGTCGCGTTGCTGGGAGCGCTGCTCGTTCCACGTTCCGTGCAAGCCGAGGACACGGCGCGCGCGTGTGTCGATCATCATTTTCAGGCTCAGGTGGCGCAGCGCAAAGGTGCACTGCTCGAGGCACACGCGCTCTTGAGAGCGTGCGCCGCACTCAAATGTCCGGGCGTGGTGCGCGATGATTGCGCAGCGCTCAATGCCGCGGTCCTGGCAGCCACTCCCACGATAAGTCCGGCGGCGGTCGATGCCGATGGCCGAGACCTACCGAACGCCACGGTACGCGTCGACGAGGATCCCAAGCGCTGGGGAGTCGCCGGTAGAGCTCTGCCCGTGAATCCTGGCCGGCACACGCTTACCTTCGAGGCGGAGGGTTACCGCCCGAGCTCGATTGCGGCCGCGTTGCGTGAGGGTGAAACACTGCGTCCGATCCTGATGCGAATGGAACGCATCGAAGAAGCCTCGATGTGGGAGCGCGCACACCCGCTGGCCTACGTTTTCGGCGGCCTGGGTGTCGTTTCGGCTGGCTTCTGGGCCGGTTTAAGCGGCTCGGGGCTTGCGAAGCGAGGCACGTGCAATGAGCACGACGGAAACTCGCGCTGCGAAGACGACGCGAACCAGAGGCTGCTCATCGGCGACATTGCCGGCGCGATCAGCGTGGCGTCGCTCGCGACCGGAGCGTACTTTTTCTTCATTCACCCGGGGCGTTCCGTCGAGCCCAACGCCGATCGCGCCGCGCGCCCCGCACTGCGTTTCAACCCGCGCGTCGATACGGCGCACGCCGGCGTCTGGCTCGACGGAAGCTTCTGATGATCGACGACGCGCTCACAGAAGCCAGAGAACGGCCGAGCGTCGTCAGCTACCGCAAGGTGCGGGTGCTCGTGGAAAAAGGCCCGGACCAGGGCCGCGAGCTCTTCATCGTGAACCAGACGCTGCGAGTCGGCACATCGCTCGACAACGATCTGGTGCTGTCGGACAGGTTCGTGTCTCGACGGCATTGTGCCATCGAGCCGGTCGCTGACGGTATTCGCATCCGCGACGAAGGCTCGCGCAACGCGATTCTGATCGACGGGATCCGCATTCGCGACGCCACGGTCAGCGGCCCGGTGCGGCTGTCGCTCGGCGATACGATTCTGCTCCTCGAGCCCCAGAACGACCGCGAAGAACGCGAGCAGGCGCAGAGCAACCGTTTCGGCGATCTGCTCGGCCAATCGGCGCGCATGCGCGAGCTGTTCGCGGCCCTGGCACGCATCGCCGCGAGCGACGTCACGCTGCTCATCGAAGGCGAGACGGGTACCGGTAAGGAGCTCGTGGCCGAGTGTGTACACGCCCATAGCCGGCGCTCGAGCGGGCCATTGGTGATCTTCGACTGCGGCGCGGTGGCGCCGTCACTCGCAGAAGACGCGCTGTTCGGTCACGAACGCGGCGCCTTCTCCGGGGCGACGAGCGCGGAACCCGGCGTCTTCGAGCAAGCCGACGGCGGAACCGTGTTTCTCGACGAGCTCGGCGAGCTACCCAAAGAGCTGCAGCCCAAGCTGCTCAGAGCCCTGGAAAGCCGCACGGTGCAGCGGCTCGGCGGCCGCAAACCCACCAAAGTAGACGTGCGCGTGCTCGCTGCCACCAACCGCAACCTGGAAGCAGAAACGGCGCGCGGACAATTCCGCCAAGACCTGTACTTCCGCTTCACGGCGCACGTTCGGGTGCCGCCGCTGCGCGATCGCATGGACGACCTGCCGCTCTTGGTGACGCACTTCTTGTCACGCGAAGAGCCGCCGCGCGAGCTGCGCGACATCTCCAAGGACGTCTGGGCGATGCTCAACGCATACCACTGGCCGGGCAACGTGCGCGAGCTCAGCAACGTGCTGCGCCGTATTCAAATCACGCCGGGCTACGTCTTGCCTTCGGGGCCGAACGCGAGCGAAGGCGTGCTCTCATCGCCCTTTGCCAGCGAAAGTCCGTCGGGTTGGCCGCAACAGAGTGCGAGCGGCGGCGTGGTGCCGCTGCGCGTGGCGCGCCGGAACGCCAGCGACGAATTCGAGCGCAGCTACCTGAAGCACGTGCTCGAAAAGGCAGAGGGCAGCACCACGCGAGCCGCGGCGCTGGCCGAGGTCTCCGTGCAGATGGTACGGCGGCTATTGCGGCGTCACGGCCTGGGTTAGCGCACTCCGCGAAGCCGCCGTGGCGCACACGGCCACGGGGCTCGGCGAATCGCCGCAAAGCTCGCTGAGCTCCCAGGACCTGGGCAGGGAATCCGGCACGGGAAAGAACGGCCCGGCGATCTCTCCGGCGGCGAACTGCCAGCCCACGCTGAGCGCGTCGCAGTCGGTCGTGTCGCCCTCTGTCGCAATCATGTCCAAGTGGTTCGTGAGCGAATTCGCGGTTGCGTTGTAACCGCCGAGGAAGCCCGGTTCTGGATCGGGGCAGGTGTCTTCACACACTCCCAGCGTCTCGAAGCCCTCGAGCATCCCCGCGACGGTCGTGACCCCACCGAGCGTGGCATCGAGCCTCCAGCGACGTAGTTCGACGGGCTTCCTGATCCAGCCCACGAACGTTCCCCGGTTGAGCGGCGTGCGAAACCCGGGGAAATCCGTGCGCTGTCCATTCAGCCAAAACTCCGCCTGCTCGATATTCGCGACCAGATAGCCGCCACGTACGTACGCAGTCTTGGTGCAAACCTTCGAACCGGGCAGCGCTAGCGGATCCGCTGTCTCCGCTTCACGGTAGCAGTCCGAGCCTTCCGCTGCCTTCGACTCGTGCATCACGTACCAACCTTTGGGAGGGTAGTCCGGCAACTTGGTGATCAATTCTTCGATGGGGAGGCGCGGAGGACAGGCAATGGTCCGCTCGGTCCAGCCCATCGATGCGTAAACGTCCACCCGAACCTGCGGGTCATTCGCCTCGTAGTTGTAGTCGCTGACTTTGATGATGACGTTGTAGCCACCGAAGAGCAGCTCGCAGTTGATGTTGGCTTCGGTGAGCTCGACGACGATGTTGCTGGCAGCGCTGATCAGTTTTCCGATCGAGTTGTCCACGCACCCCTCGCCGTCGAGCGCCCCTTCGCCGGCCTTATTGCAACTCTTACCGTCGGCGCCGTCGTTCAGACAGCTGCCGTCGAGATCGAAGCCAATATCCTTCCAGGTCTCGCCCTCGCCGATCTCGAGGTCGTAGATCGCGAAGTACAACGGTGGATCGAGGGTTGGAACGTTGGGAATCTGCGGGCCGTCGGAAGCACTCGGGGCGCGAGTGCACTCAGCGGCGCTCGTGACCCACCACTTCGGCGGAAACACCTCGCCCGAGTTCGCGCGAACCTCCGGGCACAAGGCGCCCGGTTCAGGGCCTTCGTCTTCCAAGCCAAACAGCGGACGGCAGCCCACGGCGCTGATCACGGCGCAAGCGGCCGCCCCTAGGCAGAGCCCCGTCCGGGCTTCTGGCATCGCACTCATCTCGCGAAAGGAAGCTTAGTCGAAAGCCGCAGCCGTGCGCCGCTTCGAGAAGCTTCCTCGCGGAACTGCCGCCGCCGCGGCCGTAAATTAGCGCGCCACCTCGACGGCTCCCACGTCGCAACCGGACCCCTGGGGGCGGCTCACGCCACGCGCGTCCGCGGTCAGCGTGCAGGCCGCGCGCGGAATGGCGTCGATGAGCACGCTGCCCGCGCCGGGCAGCATCGTGGCAACGGGCCCGCCGTTGTCCGCGATCGGACCGAGCGCGAAGTTTGCCGCGCCTTGGACGTCTCCAGGCCCACTCAGTGAGCAGCTGGCATCGCTGAAGCGGTTGTAAGACGATTCTCGGTACAGCGCACCGGAGCGACACAGGGTCATGCCTTCGCCCATGACCGCGGAGCGATGGGTGAGCAAGTACTCGAGCACGAACAGCTCGGCAGTGCCCGACGCTGTGCCCACTATCGTAGCGTGATCCATCACCAGACTCCGCGCGCCCACCGCCGTGCCGATAGCGTTGATGCTGGTGTTGACGAGTGTCAGCTCGTCACCGCTCCACACGGCGCCGAACGCCGGCGCGGGATCGGCAGGACCGCACTGCGTGGCCGTCATGTTGGGGCCTATTTGGCAAGCTCCCGGCATGTGCCCATAGCGGATCACGTAATCCAGGCAGGTGGAATAGCCGGGGTACTGCGGATTGGGCACGGTCACGTTGCGGCACACGTTACGTGCGCCGCTGGCGGCTTGATTCAGTGCGAAAGTGCTGTCCGTTAGCGTGGCGCGCCCGGCAGCGGCGAGCCCCCCACCGCGACCGCTGCTGCCCATGCAGTTGAAGCATTCCGCGCTCGCGCCCCCGATTGCCCTGTTGCCATTCACTGTGAGTTGACGCGCATCGAGGGGCCCCACGGCCGCTATCGCGCCGCCTGTCGCGTCCGCCTGCCCGGCCGCGATTCCGCCAGGCGTAAAGATGGACCACTCTCGGAAGCCGCCAGCGCCGGCCAATCCACCGTGCGCGAGG
>DATHEN010000800.1:0-4329 GCA_035318565.1 Polyangiaceae bacterium | reverse complement strand
TACACGCTTCGTGACCCGCGCCGCCCCCCGCGTGAAACTCGCCGCCATCGTGGACCCATGCGATTTTGCCCTCGCGATCAACGAGCAGCGTCACCGACGTGAAACGCTTGAAGGTGCTTCCCACACCAAAAGCGCGCGCCGTCGTCCAGGCGTCGTCGTGCGCCACGGGAAACTCGAAGCCGAGTTCGCGAGCGGTGCGGCGAACGTGCTCGAGGTCGCGCGAAGCTTTACTCTTCGGGTGGTGGATCCCGAGCACGACGAGGCCGCGTGCCTCATAGCGCCGGTGAAGCTCGTTCAGCGCGGGGGCGGTCGCTCTGCAGTACGGGCAGTCCATGAGCCAGAAGCGGATGAGCACGAGCTTGCCTTCGAGCTGGGCGAGTGAAAGCGGTCCACCCTGAACGAACACCAGGTCGCGCAGCTCTGGCGCCGACGTTCCAATGAGCTCACGTCCTTCGAGGGGCGCCCACGCTGTCGTGCCAACTGCGCTCGCTGTCGGACGTGGAGCGTTGCCTTTGGCCGTTTCGGCGCGGCAGGCCGCCAGGCCCAAGAGAGCTGCGAGAACCCCCATGAACCGCTGCATCGGCATTGGTCAGATTAGCGCATCCTCGTGAGCCGACGACCCGCTCGCGTGCCACCGTCGGCGGAAAAGAATGCCATCGATACACCTGCTGCCGCGCACGAGGCGTATCGTCGATGCGGAGCATGGCAGGACGGTGGTACGAAGGACGCATGAAGCCGGCGACGCAGGTCTGCTGGATGCGAAGCCCGCTCTGGGACGTCTCGCTCTTGGCACTCGGATGGATACCCTTCTACGTCTGGGTGGCAAGCAATTCCGTAGGGAAAAATAGCTGGTTTGGTGACGCGAGCGCTGGCTTTACAGCGGCGGTAGCGGTGGCGCTGGCTCTCAATTTCGCGCATCGTCAATACGTCTTCATCCTCGTATATGGCGATCGCGAAACGGCGGCGGAGCGGCCGCGCGGCTACGTGATCGCGCCGCTAGTGGCGCTGTTCGTCGTGTGCGGCGCGTTTTGGTCCGAAAATCGCGCGCTTCAGCTGGCCGTGCTCGGCGTGCTAGGGATCTGGAACGCCTGGCACGTGATTCAGCAGCGCTACGGTCTCATGCGCGTTTATGCCGGCCGTGCTCGCGGAGGGCTCGAGTCGCGCGCAGCGGCACGAGCGGACCGTGCGCTGGTCTGGAGCTCGGTGCTGGTGATGATATGCGCAACGGCCTGGGGGCACGCCGGCATGCTCGAAGGCGTGCCGCAAGCAGCGCTGCTGCTCTCCGTCATCGGTCCGCTCTTGACAGGCCCAATCGTGAAGTCCGCTCTCGCTGCGGCGTTGCTCGTCTGGGGCGTCGTGTTCTGGCGATGGCTGCGTATCGAGCGGCGTTCGACTCCGCTCGCGCGTTGGCCACGCTGGATCTTCGGGCTGTCGACGCTCGCTTTGCTCGCAATCTTCGTCGTGCACGGCCCCGTGGTGGGGTACCTCGTGCTGGGCGTTGCTCACTCGCTCGAGTATCTCGCCTTCGTATACCAATTCAGCGAAAAGAAATACCAGCGCGGGACGAACAGCGTGGCCGCGCTCCTCTTGGGGAGCATGGGCCGCGCCCCGATCGTGCTATTTCCGCTGCTTGTCGCTTACGTGTTCTTGTACGAGCACCGCTACGCGCTCGCGTACGTCACGTACTACACGACGACCTCGATCCTGCACTACTTGTATGACGGCTGGATCTGGAAGCTGCGCAGCGCGCGCGTCGCACGGCCTCTCGAGGCGTCCACGTAGAACACTCGCAGGCGGTTCAACCTGTTCAGGTGGGGGATTAGCCCAGGGGGCAACCTCCCGAGGACTGCAACGGCCCTGGTTTAACCTGATGCGGCCCCTCACTTCGGTCTCGGTCGAGCTTGCGCTGGCGGCGATTCAAGTCCGTTCGGAGCTAGACAACGTTGTATTCGGCCACGGAGCGCGCGAATTTTCTCCGCGCCGCTGACTTTTGCGCTATCGCACCTGCGATTTTTCCATACGAAGGACGACCTGGCATGCCCGAGTTCAAAGTCCCTCTCCGCGATATCAAGTTCCTCATCCACGAAGCCCTCGATTATCCCGGCCACTACAAGACGCTCGGTCTTCCCGGTTCGGACCACGTCGACGCCGACACGATCAATCACGTGCTCGACGAGATGGCGAAGCTTGCCGAAAATGTCATCGCGCCGCTCAACCGCTCGGGTGACGAGCAAGGGTGTCGTCTCGAGGGCGGCAAGGTCTTCACTCCCAAGGGTTTCAAGGAGGCGTACGAGCAATTCGCCGCCGGCGGCTGGCAGGGTCTCTCGCACCCCGAGGAGTACGGCGGCCAGGGCATGCCCATGTCGATGGGTCTCTTCAAACAGGAGATGCTCGGCGGCGCCAACTGGTCGTTCTCGATGTATCCGGGCCTGAGCATCGGCGCGATGAACACGCTCATGCTTCATGCTACCGACGAGCAGAAGAAGGCTTACCTGGCACCGCTCGTCGAGGGGCGCTGGATGGGCACGATGTGCCTGACGGAGGCGCAATGCGGCACCGACCTCGGTCAGATGGCGACGCTCGCCGATCCCCAGCCCGACGGCAGCTACAAGCTCACGGGCTCGAAGATTTTCATCTCGTCCGGCGATCACGATCTGACGGAGAACATCGTTCACATCGCCCTCGCGCGTGTGCCGGGTGCCCCGAAAGGTACCAAGGGTATCTCCCTCTTCATCGTGCCCAAGTACCTACCGACCGAGGACCTGCAGGTCGGCGAGTACAACGACGTTTCTTGCAGTGCGCTCGAGCACAAGATGGGCATCAAGGCCTCGGCCACGTGCGTGATCGAATTCGAAAGCTCCAGGGGCTTTCTGCTCGGGCCGCTGAACAAGGGCCTCGAGTGCATGTTCACGTTCATGAACACGGCTCGCATCGGCACGGCGATCCAGGGCGTGTGCCACACGGAGCACTCGTTCCAGGGCGCGCTCGCGTACGCCAAGGAGCGCCGCTCGATGCGGGCGCTGAGCGGCAAGAAGGATCCGGAGCACGTCGCCGACGCCATCATCTGGCACGCCGACGTACGGCGCATGCTGCTCACCCAAAAGGCGATCGCCGAGGGCGGACGCTTCATGCTCTATTCGGCGGCAAAGATCGCCGACAAGATGACCGTCGCCATCCTCGACAAGGACGAGAAGCAGCGGCAGTTCTGGGACGACAAGCTCGGCTTCTTCACCCCCGTGCTGAAGGGCTTCCTCACGGAAATGGGCCTCGAGTGCGCGAACCTCGGCATGCAGGTGTTCGGCGGGCACGGCTACATCCGTGAGCACGGTATGGAGCAGATCGCCCGCGATGCGCGCATCGCGACGCTCTACGAAGGGACCACGGGCATCCAGGCCCTCGACCTGCTCGGTCGCAAAGTGCTCCTCTTGACCAGAGGCGCGGCAGTTCGCGAGTACACGGCGGAGATCCTGAAGTTCTGCGCCAAGCACGCGAAGAATCCGCGGATGCGGCGTTACGTTTGGAGACTGAGCAAGCTGTGCGCGCAGTGGAACTACCTCGCCACGCGCCTGATGCTCACGGCGACCAAAGATCGTGACATCGTCAGCGCGGCGTCGGTCGACTTCCTCTACTACTCGGGCTGGGTGATGATGGCCTACGCGTGGGCGCAGATGGCCGCGGTCGCTCGCGAGAAGCTCGCCAAAGGGGGGGCCGAGTCTCCCGAGTTCTACAAGGCCAAGATTCAGACCGCGGACTTCTACTACTACAAGCTCCTCCCCCGGGCGCAGGCTCACGCCGAGTGCATGCTCGCGCCGACGAAGACCGTGATGCGAATGAAGAACGAACACTTCGCCTTCGACTGAGCCGAACCGAGGCTCTCAGCCGCGTAGTCGGCCTATATCTGAGGCAGGAAAGCACCACGCGTGGCCAACATGCCGTGCGTGGTGCTCGGGCGTTTCCGCTGGTTTGCCAGCATGCGCCTCGTATCGCGTAAATCGAGCGTGGCGCGATTTCTGCAGTGGGCTCCAAGTACCATGCTGAAATCACCCCGCATTGAGTCCACGCAAGAGCAGGATCGGAAGGACGAGCGCGGTTCTGCTTCGCGCAAGCCCGAAGAGGTGATGGAGGGCCGTCGACTCTTCGAGGAGATCGATCTGAATTTGGTCCCGCACGCTTGAGCCGAGGTCGGTGGCGTTACGCCGCTGGCCAGCTTGACGGCCAATGGACACTGCGCACCCGATAGCGGTGTCCGCTTCTGAGCCGATGCGCTGTTCGCTCGTTCGAACTACAGCCACGCCACGGGATTTCTCCTGGTGGAGGCGACGAACGGCC
>DATHEN010000799.1:0-5913 GCA_035318565.1 Polyangiaceae bacterium | reverse complement strand
ACACGTCCAGAAAGCCGAGCACTTTCTCGGGCTGGGCCATGCCGCTGAGCAGCAGGCCGGCGCCGAAGAGAGCCCCGCAGGCGAACGCAACCAGACCCCGCAATCCGGCGCCGTGATTCACGAGCCGCCTCCCACCAGACGCAAGACCAGTACCACCAGCATCGCGGTGAACACGAACGTGAACGTAGCCACCAATGAGCGCACAGAGAGCCGGCTGATCCCGCACACGCCATGACCGCTCGTGCATCCGTTACCGATGCGCGTGCCGATGCCGACGAGCAGTCCGGCCAGCGCCAGCGTTGCGAGCGAGCGCGGCGCACTGCCGATGAGCTCGGGACGCAGCCATGCGGCGAGCAATCCAGCAGCGACGAGGCCCACCACGAACAGCGCGCGCCAAGCCTTATCCCCGAGTGGTCCCAGCAGTAAACCGCCGACGATGCCGGAAACACCCGCGACTCGGCCGCTCAGGATCAGCAGCACCGAAGCTGCCAAACCAATCAGCGCCCCGCCAGCCAGGGCACTCCAAGGCGTGAAATCTTGCATGGGCTTCTCTGGGCTCCTCGAGCGTTGCCTGATTATGCGTTCGTAAGACCGGGCGGCTCGACGACAACGGCCTCACGCGGCTCCTGCGCAAGAGCCGCTTGAACAATAGCAAGCCGTGAGCGCATGGCTCGGTTCGAATTTCGTACTGACGCAGTGCAGTGACGCCGAACGGTTCAGCGCTTCAACGGAGAATTACGCCGGCCAAGAGCGCTTGCGCGACGATTCCCGCCGAGGCGGCCGCGAAAGCGCGCGGTGTGGACAATGCCTCGGCGGTGCGCAGCGCGCGCGTTCCGAGCAGCAGCGTAACGAAGAAAGCCAGCGGCGCACTGAAGCGGACCACGTGCCCGAGCGCAGCGAACCCGCCTATCGAGTAAGCGATGATGTCGGGCACGATGAACAGAAACAGCAGCGGGATCGAGAGCGCTCGGCTCATTCCTGCTGCCGTCGCGCGAAACGTGCCGGATCCGCCCAGGGCGCGCGCACTCTGCCGCGCCAAGCTGGAAGCAACGACCCACAGACCCGCCAATACGGGAATCACGACGAGCGCCTGAAACGAGTAGTAATGCTCGCGCGCGATCGGCAAAAGCGTGACGGAGGGCGCGTGCCCGCCGAGGGCGAGCAGCAGGCACAGCAAGGCCCAAGACGCGCCGGCAATGATCACCGACACCAGCGCGCCGCGCAACGTCGCCTCGCGCGCGGGGGGCGCGGCTTCTCCGAGAATCGGCTGAGGCGTGGGATGCTCGGGTAAGCGCAGGCCGAAACGGTTCATGGCAGCATCGCTCACACGGCGAGCCGCTTCATCCGGTGCGTCGGTTACGATGAAGCGCTGCAGATCGCCCGGAGAGATCGTGCCCTGCGCGGCCATGGAGCGCATGAACACCAGCAGCGGCTCGAAGTACGCGCTGCCCATCAGCACGACCGGGAACTCCTGAATCTTGCCTGTCTGCACCAACGTCAAGATCTCGAAGAGCTCGTCGATCGTGCCAAAGCCTCCCGGCAACACCACGAAGGCGTAGGAGTACTTCGCGAGCATCAACTTGCGCACGAAGAAGTAGCGAAACTCCACCATGGCATCGAGATAGGCATTGGGCGCCTGCTCGAGCGGCAGCTCGATGTTGCAGCCCACGGACACGCCGCCGGCGTCCTTCGCGCCACGGTTGGCTGCTTCCATGATACCGGGACCGCCGCCGGTCATGACCGTCCAGCCCTGCTTGGCGAGGAGCGCAGCCGTCTCGCGAGCGAGCGCATAGTAAGCGTGGCTCTGATCGAAGCGCGCAGACCCGAAGAACGTGACGCACGGCCCCACGAAATGCAGCGCGCGAAATCCTCGAATCAGCTCGCCGAACACGCGCAGTGCCCGCGCCAGCTCGAACGAGCGGCGCCGGGGGCCCTCGAGAAAGCGCCGCTCGGTGCTCGGCGGCTCGGCGGGCGAAGAGACGAGCGGTTCCGGTACCACCGCTGAGGGTAGGTCAGACACTCGGCAGTGCGTTCTTTCGCTCCAGCGACTGCCGATCCCACTTTGCCAAGATCGCCGCCGCCTCGTAGGTGGTTTGCAAAAATGAGAGCAGCGCTCGATCGGGATCTTCAGCGCTGCGCACGGCCTCGTACGGAAGGATGAATTCAGCCAGCGTGCGATGAAAATACGCCGCCGCGGGTTCGACCGAACACTCCGCGAAGCCGTCGGGAGACGGATACGCGTAGGCATAAAAGCAGGCCTCGCCCACGCCCAAGCCCGGCCAAAATCCGGCACTCGAGACCTCGTGGGAGTACGCCTCTTCCATCACCCAGTCCGCGCAGTTCGGTGCACCGCCGGGATGTTTGGGCGCGGTGCGCCCCGAGAAACGCGTCACGGCCAGATCGAAGGCGCCCCAGAAGAAATGCACCGGGCTCACTTTACCGATGAAGCGCGCACGAAATTCCGTGAACACGCGGTCGACCTGTACGAGCGCGCGCCAGAAACGTTGCATCGCCTCCGGATCGTAGCTCGCGTGCTGCTCATCGGCCTCGAAGCGAATGGCTTCGGTGACCTCGACGGGGCGAGCGAGGATCTCGACGTGGATCCCGAGCTCGGACAGCGCAGCCATGAGCTTGCGATGAAACTTGGCAACGGACATCGGCTTTAGAGAGAACTTGCGCTTCGCGCCGTCCGACGTCGTCAAACGCAGCGCGTGGTTCACGAAATCGAGCTCGATCGCGAACGTACGGGCAGCATACGGAATGGGTGAGGTCGTGAGCCCGCGCGTGCTCACGTAAAGCGTGGCGCCCCACCAGTGATTGATCTGCGGCGCGAGCGTGAGCCGTATTTTGCCGAGAATTTGTGTCCACATGTGCACGGTGGTGCACGTATCTTGCCACTCTTGAAGCGGTGGCAGCGCGGGCCACGCCGCTGGCTCGTTCGACTTCGACGTCATCGGATGGTCCCTCTCAGAATACGACGAGCTTTTCGTTGGCGCTGTTGCACACCGGGCTACAACCTGGGCCGTTCGGCTCTGCGCGACGGTACTGCGGGCGCAGCTCGCGCGCGACCAGGAGCTGATCGTCACGTGAGATGCGAATCCGCAGCTGCTTGGGTGCCGAGCGGAACGTCAGGTCGGCAAAGCCGTGCGCCGGCGCGGGCAACGCGCAGCCACTTTCACCAATCTGCACCGGGATTCCAGCGCAGCGGAGGGCGGGCGTACCACACGCCGGAAGCGGCAAAGCGCCCTCGCACTTGGCCTTGCCCGCCTCGCTTTCGAGCTCGAAGCGATATGCGCCGGCGGGCCAACCCTCCGTTGGCTGGAGCGACACGTGCAGGCCCTCCACGCAGCCGATCTGCGTGCAAGCGCGCGCAGGAACGGCGGGGGCGTCACGCGCTGGGGCGGTCGTTTCGCGCGCGGGGCAGGCGACCAAGCATCCGGCCAGCAAGCACGAGGCGGCGAGTATGCCGCGCTCAATTAGGTCCGACATTGGCGATCTCGAAGAAGAAGCGACGTGGCTCCGCACATACCGCGCAGCTTACATCCACGACGCGCAGGCGCACACCGGCCAGCTCTTCCGCGCGATGTTCCAGGACGCGCAGGCGCAGCGCTTCACAAGCCAGGCAGGGCCGTGCGAGCGCTTGAACCTCGATCACCGACGCGCTCGGCACCTGGATGGGGCGCTCTGGAGTGCCGCCGAGCTCGAGCCGCGCCAACCGCCGGCGTTGGGTAGCGAGTTTCTCCCCAGCGCGGGCGGCAGAACGGCGCTGGCTGCGAGCGGAAGCTTTCTTTGGGCGACGAGCCACGGCCGCGACGATAGCGAGAATGCCCGACGCGGCGCAAAGAGCTTGACTCTGGAATCGGTTCCAGAGTGCATGCTGGAGCTCAATGCTGCTTCGCATCGGCGAATTGGCGAGAGCCGTGGGACTCAGTCCGGACACACTGCGTCACTACGAACGTCTCGGGCTGCTCGCTCACGTGGGTCGCACGGCTGGAGGATTTCGTCAGTATCCACCCCAAGCCTTACGGCGCGTGCGCACCATCCAGGCGGCACTCGAAATCGGCTTTTCGCTGCAAGACCTCGCGGGGTTGTTCCGCGCACGCGCCGCGGGCCGCCCACCCTGTCGTGAAGCGCGACGCCTGGCGGGCACGAAGCTGGCAGAGCTGAACCAGGAGCTCGCACGTCTGGCAGCGCTGCGCGCCGAGCTCGAGCGCGTGATCGAGCGCTGGGACGATCAGCTCGCTCGATCCAAGCCGGGTACGCCGGCTCTGCTCTTGGAAACGCTCGCTGACGCTCGGTCCACCTCACACGCGACCTTCGGTCAGAGCTCGAATAGCCGTCATTCAAACGACAAGTCGGAGAAACAAGCATGCGACTCATCCAATGCCTCGAAAAATGCGCGCTCGTTCTTGCGATCGCAACGCTCGGCGCAGGCTGCGGCTCGGACGAAAAAGTCACGGACGCTCGCAGTTCGAACTCCCCGTACGCCCAGCAGGTGAACAGTCCGATTCGTGGCTTGAGCGAACAGGAGATCGACGATCTCACGAACGGCCGCGGCATGGGTCTGGCGCGAGCCGCCGAGCTCAACGGCTACCCCGGACCTCGGCACGTTCTCGACCTGAGCGCCGAGCTCGAGCTCACTTCGGAACAGACGACTTTGCTTCAGGAAATTTTCGAGCGCATGAACGCTGCAGCGCGTGCCGCGGGCCAGGCAGTTCTCGTCCAGGAAAAAGCCTTGAATCAGGCGTTCGCCACGCGTTCCATCGGAGCGGCGGACCTCGAAACGCGCGTGCAGCAGCTGGCGGAAGTACACGGCCAATTGCGAGGCACGCATCTCGCTGCACACCTCGCAACCCAGGCCTTGCTTTCTCCAGCGCAGATCACGAAGTACGCGGCTCTCCGCGGCTACGCCACGGGAGCGCACGCGCACCACTGACCGATCACTCGAGCGGACCGCTCACTTCTTCAGCGGGCAGTTCAGCATCCAGTGAAAGCCGAACTGGTCCTTGACCATTCCGAAGCGATCGCCCCAGAAGGCGTCTTGCAGCTCCTGGCTGACGCTGCCTTTGTTGCTCAGCGCTTTGAAGAGCTCTTCGATCTCGGACAAGCTCTCGCAGCCGAGTGCCAAGCTGACGTTGTCCCCGGCGGGGCGAACAGCGTCTGCGCTGTCCGAGGCCATCAACATCATCTTCCCGGACGTCAGAGCGGCGTGCATGACCTTATCCTTCTGGGCGAGAGGACAGCCCTCACCCTGAGCATCGCCGTAGGTCATGATTTCCAGTTTGCCGCCGAAACAGCTCTCGTAAAACTTCATGGCTTCGCGGCAGTTACCGTTGAAAAACAGGTACGGAGTCAAGTTGGCCATGGCGGCTCTCCTTTGATGATGACGGATCCGAGCGTACATATCGACTGATATGTACGCAAGCGGAAATATTCCGCTGCACTCCCCCGCCCTCGTGATTCTAGCGCAAATGTGCTATTATTTTCGTGGTCTTCGGATGTCGTACATAGCGATCGATAGCTTCGATCTCGAAAGGTCGCCTCGTGCGCGACCCTGAAAAGACACGCGCGCGCATCCTGGACGTGGCGTTCACGGAGATTTACGAGCGCGGCTTTCAGGGCGTGGGCGTGCGCGAGATCGCCGCCAAGGCGGGTCTGACGATTGGCGCGTTCTTCCACTATTTCCCCACGAAGAGCAGCGTCGGCTACGCGATCGTGGACGAAGTGATCAAACAGGGCATCCTGGAGCGCTGGATACGCCCGCTCGCTGCGTACAAGAACCCGGTCCAGGGCATCCTGAAGACGTATCGCAAGACCTTCGACGAATGGCCCGACGAGTACCTCGCGCGGGGCTGCCCGCTGAACAACCTGACGCAGGAAATGTCGGCTATCGATGCGAGCTTCCGTGAGCGC
>DATHEN010000798.1:0-6321 GCA_035318565.1 Polyangiaceae bacterium | reverse complement strand
GTTCCGAGCTCGAGCGGGCGCCCCGCGAACTGCGAGCTTTCCGGCGCGTAGAGCTGAAAGCGCATTCCGTGCGCACGCTACTCTTCGAGATCCCCCTGATAGACCTCGCCGTGTACGAGCCCGAGAGCCGGAGCTTTCGCGTCGAGCCGCTCGAGTACGTGTTCCACGTCGGAACGTCCGCGAGCGATCTACCGCTGTCTACGCGCCTGCGTGTGCAATGAGCGTGGGGAGTCAGCGATCCGGATCGTTCAACGCGAGGCGGCCGAGCCGCTCCACGAGACCGAGCAGCTCGTTGATATCGACGGGCTTGGCCAGATGAATGTCGAATCCCGCCTCGAAGGCCTGCGTTCGATCCTCGGCTCTGGCATAAGCGGTCAGCGCGATAGCAGGAGTGCTCACGCCCCGCTCGCGTTCGAGCTCGCGGATGCTGCGAATGAAGCAGTACCCGTCCTCGTTCGGCATGCCGATGTCACTGATGATCACGTGAGGTCGGAGCGACTCCAGCAGCGCGCGACCCGCGCTGGCTGACTCCGCCGTCTGCACGCTCGCGCCACGGTGGCTGAGAATGGCGTCCAAGAGGTCGCGCGCGTCCTCCTCGTCATCCACGACGAGCACACGCACGCCTTCCAGCTGCGATGCCATCGGATTGTCGCCGGCCGCAGTCCGCGCGGCGGAACGAGGAACGCGGCCGGTGGATCCTGTTACGGCAGGCGTATGGTGAACCGCGGCAGACTTTTTCGAAGCAGTGGAAGCGGCCATAGGCCAACACTGATCGTGCTCCATTGTTCGAGGAGCATCCACCGCAAAAACAGTGGTCCTGGACGCGCGCTACACGACCCATCATGCCGCACACGGACAAACCGAATGGCCGGAAGCTCCGAGCGCGCGCTTGGGGAGCAGGAAACCCCTGGAGTTCGCCGGCAACACTGCATAAACGCCGGGCGTTGATCCGTAGTTGGCTCCCGGAGCAAAATGCAACGACGTGACGAAACTGCCGAGTCTACGCCGCACTACAACGGCGCCACCTCGAGCGAAGCCCAGCCGATCACGTCGCCAAACTCGTCTTTTACCTGAACTCGAACGACCCACGGTCCTCTCTCGACACGCGGCGCCAGGGTGCCTTCGAGCACGTCTCCACGCCGCTGCCACTCGACGTGCACCGGATCGATGTTCACGCGCACTTCGGGCTGCAGTTTCGCGGGCGCCGCAATGCGGCGTCCTCGCGCGTCATGTAGCGACACCCGAATCTTGATCGAGTCGCGCGGCCAACGCGCCATTGCTGGTCCGAGCACGACGTCCGCACGGACATCACGAGGCAAGAGGCGGAACGCAACCTCACCCTTTTCGCCGAGCTTGCGCACGCGAACCAGTGTCGCAGCCCCGCCCACCACGCCCACGTTGTTGGGAGCCGCCACGAACGGCGCCGCATCGCCGTAGCTGAGCTCGAGTCCAGCCGGATCGCTGAAGCGCAGCCGGTGACCGGGACCGAGCTCTATGGCGTCGCCGACGCGGCGCGCCCCTTCCGGTAGCTCGAGTCCAAGTACGTCCAACCGTGATCGAGCGCCCGGACCTTCCAAACCGTAAGCGTCCGTCGCAAACACCATGAGGTCGTAGCGGCCCGGTGAAAGCTCGTGGAACGTCGCCTGGGCTTCACTCGTTGCCATGTCGCGCGGCGCCGAGCTAGAACTCGAGATCCGCACGCGATATGCCGTGGCCCCGGGAACGGCAGCCCAACGGAGTTCGTGCGATCCCGTACCCGCCATTGCCAGCGCGAGCGCGTTGACCTGCGCCAGCGGCGGGGCCGGCAGAATGCTGCGCGGCTTGGCCATTGCGTCGCGATCGTCGGCGCTCTGCGCGAAACCGCGCGGGAGCGGGTGCCACTTGTCACCGAGCGCGGCGAGCATATCGGAGTCGACCGCCGCCACCGTTACCGACTCGGAGCTCGCCAGCACCGTTCCTTCGCCCGACTTCACGATGGCGCTGACCCGTCTCGGTGCACGAATCAACACAGCGACCCCGGACGTGGGAGAAACCGCCACCCGCATCCGACCCGACACGAGCTGCACGACCTGCGCTGGCGTATCGGGCCTGCCGGGATAGAGCGGCAAGCGGGTCGGCTGCTGCACTTGTATGACACTTCCCGGCTTCAGGCGTAGCCGGACACCCCCGGGCAATACTCGAAGTTGTTCGGCGGATTCGCCACGTTTTGGTGCGAGTCCCCGCGCGGCGTAGCCCGCCACGCTCTCCTGTGACTGAAACGTCCCCTCGGCCGAGGCTGAGCTTGCGAGCAAGCCGAACGCCGCAATCGCACCTACCACGAAGCGCTTGTCTGCCATGAACGGCACAACGGCGCGGCGCAAGAAATGTTAGGGGCCCCAATCATCCTTTGCGGGCGCCCACGTTTGCGTCAGGCGCGCAGAGCGGCCACGGTCTCGTTCGTGCGACCGCCATCCACGCCGAACTCGCTGGCGGGAATGTCCATCGCCTGGAGTAATGTCAACAGGACCTTGCTCGTGTTCTCGCGCGTGGTCGAACGGTAGTGAACGCCCGGATACTTGAGCGCTCCGCCGGCTCGGCCCGCCACCAGGATCGGGTAATCCCGGAGCGAGTGCGGTTGTCCCTCCGACGTGTCAGAGCTCGCCAGAATCGCGCAGTTGTCGAGCACGTTGCCGGTGCCTTCGCCCGTCTCCTTCAGCTTGCCGAGGAACGTGGCGAACTTCTTCATGATGAACGTGCTGATCGCGTGCACCGTGGGCTGATCTCCGGGTTCGTCGTGCGTGAGCCCGTGGTGCTCGCGCGTGGCACCCACCTCGCTATACAAGGTACCCCCGACCGATCCGCTGAACTGAATCGAGAACACGCGCGTCTGATCGCACGCCAGCGACAACGCCAAGAGCCCGGCCATCGCGTCACTGACTTCGGTGAGCTGTTCGCGAGCGGGCTCCGCGGGCTCACCCGGGGCGCGGCACGCGCTCGGCGGCCGGGCCACGTTTTCTATCAGTCGAATCTGGTTCTCGAGCGCGCGAATACTCTCCAAATGCTGCTCGAGGCGCTGGCGATCGCTCGCACCCAAGCGCATACGCAGCGCGTTCGCGTCCTGCCGCACGACGTCGAGCACGCTGCGCCGGAGCTCGAGGCGAGGATCCACCACCGGCGTTTGCCCCGGCGGAGTGAAGCCCGTGCCAAAGAGCCGGCCGAACACGGCGCGCGGCGAATACTCTGGGGCATTCGCGTTGTCCGGCCCGTTGTGCGAAAGGTAGCGGAGCGTCGAGCCTTCGCCGGTGGTCACGCGACGAGACACGCCGAGCTCGAGCGAGCGAAAGCGCGTCTTGGCGTCGAGCTTCGTGGCCACTACCTGATCGATCGAGGGCTGCGTGAACGTCGAGGCATAGGGCGCACCTCCCGGGTCCTGTGGGAGCATCGACGCTCCGGACAGAATGCCGACGCAGCCGGCGTGATGCCCGCGCTGATTGCCCGTCTTGATCTCCATGCCGGACACGACTGAAACGTACGCCTTCACGTCGGAAAGCGGCGCGAGCTCCTCGGAGAGCTGCCAGTCCGCGCCCGTCTGTGCGGGGTTCCAGCGCGCCAGTCGCACGCCGTTGCCCCAGAAGAAAATCCCGAATCGTTTGGGGAACGGCTCGCCCTGGGCGTACGCAGTGCCGTGCGAGTTCAGCATCGCTTCCAATGTCGGCAAGGCGATCGCGCTCAGCAGTCCACCGGCGGCCCCGCGCAGCATCGTGCGCCGGCTGAGTCCAGTTCGGCTCATGGGCTTTCCTTTTTCATGAAGCGAAATCCATCGCTCACTACGACTTCGCGAATCAGATTTTTCAGACGGTAGCCACCCGCCGAGAAGCGTTGGCTCAGACTCTTGATGACGACCTCCTCGCCAGCGCTTTCCACGTGGCCCACCGCGTAGCGATAGAGCTGGCGCACTGCGCACTCATTGGCGCTCGCGCGATTGCGCAGCAGCGCGGCCAACTCGCGGGGTCCGTCGAACGTGGTGCCGTCGATCTCACCGGTGAGATCCAGCGCATGCCCGTTGTCGTTCTCGCGAAAACTGCCGATCGCGTCGAAATTCTCGAACGAAAGGCCGATGGGATCCATCGCACCGTGGCAGCGCGCACAGCTCGCTTCCTGGCGGTGGACTGCCAGACGCTCGCGCATGGTGGGCGCGTTCGGGTTCGGTTCCGGGACGATCGTGACGACCTCCGGCGGCGGTGCCGGGATGCTTTCGCACAGCAGGCGCTCGCGCACGAACTTGCCGCGCAGCGTGGGCGACGTTTCACGAGAGTGCGCGTTCATCGCAAGGAACCCCGCTTTGCCGAGCAGTCCGAGGCGCGGACCGCCGGCGGGTAGCAACGTGAGCGCCGTACCGCTCGCCGGTTTCGCCACTCCATACAAGCCCGCGAGCTCAGCGTTGCTGAACGTGACCGGGGTGTCGAACAGATCGCGGTAGTCGCCGCCCTGCTCGAAGACGATGTAATCGGCGGTACGTAGCACGTCCTCGCGCATCGCGGCGCCGAGCGTGTCCGTCATGGCGGCGAAGCGAGCGCGATCCTTGTTCAACGTATCCAGAGCTTCCAGGTTGAAGCGCTCGAAGTGGAAGTTGTTCATCGCTGTCCGCGCGCGCGCGTCACTCACCAGCCGCTCGATTTGCGTCGTGAGACCCTGCTCCGCGACCAGCTCGCCGGCTTCACCCGCGCGGAGCAGCGCATCATCCGGAATGCTGTTCCAGATCAAGAACGAGAGGCGCGTCGCCATCTCGATGCTCGTGTAACGCAGTCGACCCGCATTGCCGGGATCCGGCTCACCCACCTCCACTCGGAACGCGAAGTTCGGTGATTGCAGGAGCCCGGCGGTGACGAACTCGATGCCGGCGTAGAAGTCGTTCAGACGGCGTGCAGCGGTCTCCGCCAAACCGACGTAACGGCCCACTTCATCGCTCGAGAGCGGACGCCGAAAGGCACGTCGCCCGACACGCTCGACGTAGGCGCGTGTACAGGTGGTGTCCACGCTGGCTGCCGGTGTGCAGCCCACGAACTTGGCTCTGCGGTCGGCTGCCACGACTTGCCCGGCGATCTCGTATGCAGCCTTCTCGAACTTTTCGGCGGCTGCCGGAGAGATCGTTCCGCGCGCTACGCCAATCTCGATGAAGCCGTTGACTGCAGCGTCTGGTTCGAGCGCCGTCGTGACGCGCACGTTTTCGAACAGATCGCGGACGGCATTCTGAAACTGGGTGGCCGACAAACGGCGCATCGCACCCGGTGCCGCGCTGAACGGAGGGAGCGGTTCACCCGTTTCAGGGTCGACGGGACGGCCCGTTTCAGGGTCTACCGGAAGGCCCGTCTCCGGATCCAAGGCTCCTGGCCCTGTGCGATCCGACTCGATATTTCCTTCACAGCCGATGGTCGCAAGGACCACCGAACACACCATGGCCAAGCGTGCGCGAATCCGCATGGACCGACGCTCCTTCGGCTGGACGTTCGAGCATGCAGGCTGCCGAGCGAGCACCCGGCCGGCAGACGCATGCCATTCACCGCACTTCCGTGCAGCGTGAGCTCGCTTCCCGCTGCTCGCCGCAGCGTTTCGAAAATAATGCGAACTCTTGATTGAATATTAATTCAGATCACGTCTTCGAGCAACGCAGGCCGGCCTCGATGCTCACGAAATTCACGGTCCAGGTTGAAATTTGACGACACCGATGGACGGCAGCGCTCGCTGATTCCAGTAGCCGTAGTGCCGTGCAGTCTCAGCGCGAACGAGCGCGTATCTCGTGCCCAACGACGCTCGCGCTATTCGAGTGTCGGCTGGCACCACGTGCGGTCATCGCAATACGGCTGCGCGGCCGTACCGGCAGGAAACCCGCACGCGGATTGGCCGTCCACGAACACGTCGCTGATGATGCACTGAATCTGACGACCGCCCGCGTCGCTGTCCTTGCGCGCACCCACCGCAAGATCGAATGCGATCCTGGCGCCCCTGACTGCGGGATCCGCCACTGCAGACCACGGATAGCGAAGCTCGAGCTCGTAGCCCTCGTCGGTGCGACGCCCCGCGTAGATCGACGCATTGATGGGCGCGTTCGTGTGCTGGCTGGCGCTCGGATTGAAGAATGCACGACCTCGCGTCGGAAAGCCGGCGCCCGGCGGGGCGAGCACGATCTGAATAGCGCCGCCGTCATTGGTGCCGTTGTAGGATCCCGTCAGGTTCTCGCCGCTCGCTCCCGCCAGGTAGATCTCGATCGCGTCACCGTCCCACAGGCGATCGGGGTCTGGGTTCACGAGCACGGCGGGGTCCACCACGCGCACGTGCAAATGG
>DATHEN010000797.1:0-4938 GCA_035318565.1 Polyangiaceae bacterium | reverse complement strand
TTTGGGCCGCATCGATCACCAGGTCAAGGTACGCGGCTATCGCATCGAGCTCGGTGAAATCGAGTCGGTGCTCGCGAGCCATCCGAACGTACGCCAGGCCGTCGTCCTCGCGCGCGAAGATCTCCCCGGCGAGCAGCGGCTCGTAGCGTATGTCGTGCCGGGCTCGGCTGAAGAGGGCGCGCGCGCCGATGCGACCGCGGATTGGCGTGCAATCTGGAACGAAACCTACGGAACAGCGGGCGCCGACGCACCCCCGGCCAGCGCAGAAGGCACCTTCAATATCGCCGGCTGGCGCAGCAGTTACACCGGCGAGCTCATCGACCCGGAGCAAATGCGGGATTGGGTCGAGCATACGGTGTCGCGTATCGTCGAGCTCGAGCCGCGGCGTGTTCTCGAGATCGGCTGCGGCACGGGTCTGTTGTTGTTCCGTGTCGCGCCGCGCGTGGATCACTATCTGGGCGTGGATTTCTCCGAGCATGCGCTGGCCCACGTGCAGGGACTGCTCGAAAAAGAGGGGCTCAGCAAGCGCGTCACCCTACGTCAGTCCGGCGCCGACCAGATCGCGGGCCTCGAGGCAGGCACGTATGACGCCGTCGTCATCAACTCGGTGGTGCAGTACTTCCCGGACGCGGCCTACCTGACGCGTGTGCTCGAACAGGCGCTGGCGGCGCTCGCACCAGGCGGCGCCATCTTCGTGGGCGATGTGCGAAGTTTGCCCTTGCTCGAGGCGTTTCACACGTCGCTCGAGCTTTACCAGGCTCCGCCCTCGTGCACGCGCGAAGAGCTGCGCGAGCGCATCGAGCGCCGGCTGCAGAAGGAAAGCGAGCTGGTTCTCGCGCCGGCATTCTTCGAGAGCTTCGCGCAGGCCGAGCCCTCGGTGGCCGGCGTCGAAATCGAGCTGAAGCGCGGCTCTGCGCATAACGAGCTCACGAAGTTCCGCTACGACGTCGTGATTCGAAAAGGCGGAGCGCGTCCGGGCGCCAGCGCGGGGGCGAAGCTCATTCCGGGTCACGCGCCCGGTGCCGAGCCCGCTCCGCTCCGCGCGGACGAGTGTCCCACGCTCGAAGCCATCCAGGAGCGTCTGAAGCAGCGCCCTGTCGCGCTGCGCGTGACGGGCCTGTCGAACCCGCGCATCCTGCGTGAGCTGCGGGCGCTCGAGCTCTTGCAGGATCCGGAACGCGCCGCCACCGTGGCGGACCTCGGCCAGGCCCTCGACGGCATCGAGGTGCTCGGGCCCGATCCTCAATCCCTGTATGCAGCGGATCCGAGCTACGAAGCCCACCTGACCTGGGCCGCTGCGGGCACGGGTACGTACGACGCCCTGTTCATAGAGAAAGGTGCGCGAGCGGCCGCAGGCGCTGCCGAGTGGATCCGCGATCCGAAGCTCGACGCTGCGCCCAAATCCGTGGCGCCCGAAGCGCTCGTGCGCGTCGCCCAAAAAGACACGGCGAGCGGCCTGCCCGTCGAGCTGCGCGCCCACGCTCGCGATCGATTGCCCGACTTCATGGTGCCGAGCGCGTTCGTGCTGCTCGGCGAACTACCCCTCACGCCAAACGGCAAGATCGATCGCAAGGCGCTGCCCGCACCGGAGCGCTCGCGTCAAGCTTCGGCCAAGGCGTTCACGCCGCCCAGCAGCGACATGGAGCGTGCGATCGCTGCCATCTGGCAGGAGCTGCTCGGCCTCGAGCAAGTGGGCGTAAACGACAATTTCTTCGACATCGGCGCCAACTCTCTGCTCGTCATGCGGGCGAACGGCCGAATCAGCGCGGCGCTCGGTAAGGCCGTATCTCTGGTCGACATGTTCCGCTTCCCGACGGTGAGCTCGCTGTCTCAGCACCTGCTGCGCAGCGGTTCGCCGGAGGCAGCCGGCGCTCTGGCCAAGGAAGTCGGCCGCGAAAGCCTCGACCGCGCTCAGGCGCGCAAAGACGCGATGCAGCGCCGGCGCGGCGCTATGGAGCGTGCGCGGGGCCCATCGAAGAGCTGACCGGCGCGCTGCGGTCGATGCCGTTGTCTCGCGCATCCGGCCGTGGCGTGTGCGCGTCGATTGCCGAGCGTAGCTTCTGTGCCAGATCGCGCACGAAGGGCTCTTCGCACATGGTCTGGTGGTTGCCGGCGCAGAGCACGACGTCGACACCGCCCGTCACGTAGCGGCCCCAGCCATGCTGCTCGTCCACGATGTACGCGGTCCACAAGGAGAGCGCGGACTCTTCGTGCGCTCGGAATAGCGTCGCGCGACCCTGCCAAGACGTGGGCTGGTAGTGACTCTCCGCGATCACCCAAGAATCTCCCAGGTTCTGGTAGCGGTACTTCTGCGGGAACAGCCTGCCGAGCTCGCGCTGCGCGCGCCGCGTCATGACGGCCTTTTGGTAGTCGACGCGCCGGCCGAGCGCGTCGGTGAAGTACGAGGCGCCTTGCGCCTGCATTCGGCGCAGGTGAATCAGGGCGCGATCCGTCAGCGGCCGCATCGGCAAAGAGGGGCTGAAGGAGTCGAGAAACGCCAGAAACGCCACGCTCTCGCCGTCGGCTTCGAGCTGCTTGCTCATCTCGAAGGCGGCGACACCGCCACCCGAATAACCGCCAAGGAAATACGGGCCGTGCGGCTGCACAGCCCGGATCTCACGCAGGTAGTGAGCGGCCAGATCCTCCACGCGGTACAGCCGCTGTTTGGGATCGTCCGCGCCCGGCGGCTGCAAGCCGAAAAACGGGCGCTCCTTGTCCATCAACAGCGCCAGCGTTCGAAGGTTGTTCAGCGTTCCGCCCATGCCCGCCACACAGAAGAATGGCGGAAGCTCGCCGTTGGGCTGTATCGCAACCAGCGAGCCCCAGCGCGACCTCTTTTGCGGAGGTCGCGCGGCTGGCTCGACGCTCTCGGGATCGCTGGCGGGCTCGCCGTTGCCTGGGGAGTCCGGCTGTAGCTCGGGCAGCCCGGCTTCCTCGCGAATGACCTCCGCGCAGCGAGCGATGGTGGGTGCCTCGAAGAGCGTGGAGAGCGGCAAGTCGACCGAGTAACGGCGGCGGATCTTGTTGAACAGACGCACTGCGATCAGCGATTGTCCGCCGAGCTCGAAGAAATCATCGTGAGCGCCGACTTCGCCCACGCCCAAAAGCTCGCGCCACATCGAGACGAGCTCGCGCTCCACGTCGTCGCGCGGAGCGAGGTAAGTGGTGCTCAGGTTGGGCCGGGCAAAACCGCCCTCGCCCGCGGCGTTCTCGTTGCTCCGAGTTCGCGCTTCCGCTTCTGCCTCCACGCGCTGTTGCCAGTCGTGCAGGTCCACGGAGCAAGCCACGATCTCGCGGTCCAGGCGCGATGCCAGGATGCGGTCGAGCGCATCCATGCCCTCTTCGGGCAAAATCCCGTGCTGAACCACGGAACCGAGGTGAGTCATGTGCGAGCGCGCCGACTGCGCCGACGGCTCGTCGGCGACGGCGAACGCCTGCTCGATGCGCTTCATGACGAAGTCGCTGATGACCGCGACTTCCAGGCCGTCCGCGTCGTACAGCGTGATGTCGAAGCTGGCCAGGCCCTCGGCGCCAGACTGCTTGTAGCGCACATGGCTAACCAGCTTCGCCGGCAACCCACGCAGCAGAACCAACCTGCCGTACGAAAACGGCACGAAGAAGTCCTTGCTCTGGTCGAAACCCGGAACCAGCGCCTGCGCGCCGCCCGTTGCCATGTCCAGCAAGGCTGGATGCAGGCGAAAGTTCGGCAAATCCGAGTCGTACCCCGACGGCAGCTCGAGCCGGATCAGGGCTTCGCGATCGCCGTATGCAATTTGACGGACGTTGCCCCAGCGAGGACCGAAATCGACGAACTGCTGGTCGATGAAGCCCTCGACATGGACGATGCGGGCCGTGCAGCGCGCCTGCAGGCGCTCCAGATCCTGCCGCCCTGGCTCGGGCGCAGCGACGTAGCGGACACGCCCTGTGCAATGGGGTGCCTCGTCCAGATGGCTGACGACTGAGAACTCGCCTGCAGCCGGCCCGGATCGCTTCAGGCGCAACTTGAGCTCGCGCGCTTCGCCGACGCGAACGGTGAAGGGCGACAGGAAAAAGACATTCGACAGCTCGACGGCGCTGCCGGGCTCCGGATGATGCTCGAGCGCGCCGCGCGCGAGCTCCAAATAGCCGGTGCCCGGGATCAGTGCTTCTGCACCATGGACCACGTGCTCCGACAGCAGCCAGTGTTCGGCCCGGCTGAACGGCGTACTGTAAACCGACTCGGCCTGAGAGTCTTCCAGGACGCGCGCGAGCATGGGGTGAGGACCGGTCGCGCCGCCGCTCTGAGCGACGGGCAAGCGGCTCTTGTCGGCGAGCACCATGGCCATGCCGACGCTCTGCCAGGCGTTCCAGTTGATCGCGACCGCGCGCGTCCCTGACGCGGCTTTCCGGCGCGCAAACGCATCCAGGAAAGCATTGGCGGCGGTGTAGTCGACCTGACCTTCGAGCCCGAGCAGCGAGCTCACCGACGAGAAGAGCACGAAAAAATCCAAGGGCTCGCGCTTCAAGAGCTCGTCGAGCACGAGCGCGCCGCGCACCTTGGTAGCCAGCACGCCGTGCGCCGACTCGAGCGTTTTCATGGCGATCAAGTTGTCGTCGATGGTGCCTGCCGAGTGCACGATGCCGTGGATCGCTCCGAAGCGCTCGCGGGCTGTGGCGAGCGCACCTTGCATCTGCACGCGGTCGGTCACGTCGGCACTGACGGTCAAGACCTCTCCGCCGAGGCGCTCGATGGCGCGCAGTTTCTGTATGCGATGACTCGTGGGCTCGTTGCTGGCGTGACTCGAGAGCCAGGCGTCCCATTGCTCGCGTGGAGGAACCGGTGAGCGACCGAGCAGCACCAGGCGTGCCTTCGTCAGGCGCGCTAGATGCTCCGCGACCACGAGCCCAATGCCACCCAGACCGCCGGTGATCAGATAGACACCTCGCTCCCGCAGGCTC